>JASHUL010000015.1 GCA_030039995.1 Thermoplasmata archaeon | reverse complement strand
GCCGGTGGACGTCGGGTGCTTCAGCCACTGTTCTAGCCGCGCCCGCAGAACCGCGGGATCCGTCGGTGTGAGCGACACGTACGAGCCATGCCGTCGGGAGAGGTAAGCCGTTCGGGGCTCGACGTGTCCCGGTCGGATGTGACCTGTCGGCAGTGCCGCTCGGAGGGTCCGCGGCCGGCTGAGGTCCGCGGTGGCGGTGGGTCGCGGCGGCTACCGGTTCCACCGGAAGCCGTCTTCACGGTTCGCGGGCGGTCACGGAACCGGGTCGGTCCGAACCGACGGACGTCAGCCCGGGGAACGACAATGCGGGAGGCTCTCCAAGACGAGCGGTCGCCCCGGACTCGAGCTCGTCGTCGGGGAACATCGGACCTGCGGCCCAACCGAGAAACCCGAAGGTGCGGCGCGGCCCTACGGCGACGGCGATCGCGAATCCTCCCACCAGGAGGTACTGGAAGGCCCAACGCAGGTACAGCGTCAGCCCGGGCGCGAACACCGGCGCGACCGCGCCCCAGGCAGCGGGAAGTCCGAGCGCTCCCAATAACTCGTTGACGAACCCCGCCACGGCGGCGCCCGCGAGGGGCGGTGGAACCCCGATCGCGAGCGTCGTACCGCCCACGATCAGTGCCACTCGGAGCACGATGCCCGCCGGTCGACCCGCCGTCCCGACGAGGAAGCCCACCGTGGCCGCCGGGAAAAGGGCGACCGCCACCGCCAACCCCGCGAGGAGCTGGTGCTGGACGATCCACTGGAACCACAAGGCGCCCGAGGCGCCGAACGGCGAGGTCGTAGTCCACTCGGCGAACATCGCGAGCGACCACGTGACCCCGGAGACAAGGAGCAGCCCTCGGAGCACCCCCGTCGCCCACGTGCGCCGATTCCACCGCGGGGCCGCCCGAGCGTAGTCCTCCCCGGCGTCCCGGGGTCGGAGGCCGAACAATCCGCCGTACACTTCGAGCAACATCTCCTGGGCGTACAGCGCCACGGTCAGGACCGCGACCTGGAACAGGTCGAGATACCAGTTGTTGACCAGCAGGGCCGCTACGGAGGAACCGCTCGCCTGCGCCACGAGGCCGACCCCCGCCGTCGCGGCGGCCGTCGTCGAACAGCAGGCACCGAGGGTCACGAGCGCGATCATCGCGGGCGTCAATCCGGCGATCGTGCCGACCGCGCCGGGTTGCGCGGACGCCCTTCGAAGGTCGCGGACCAAGCGGACCGAGATCAGGATGGCGACCGACGTCCCCAGGCCAACTCCGATCGCGACGTAGACCATCGACCAAAACGCCAGGAACGGTAGGGAGACGATGCCCCACGGGGCGACGAGCAGGTATCCCGGATAGTTCCAGACGCCGGAGCCGAGCGCGTTGCCCCAGATGATCTCACTCGTGTAGCCCCCGGGAACGTGAGTGAGGATCAGCATCCCGCCGAGCACCATCGACCCCAGCGCGTAGAGGACGGCAAAGAACACGACCATCATCCGCGCGTGCGACTCGCGGAGGAACCGACGGACCTCCGAGAGCACGAGTATCGAGTAGGCGTGGGGGGACGGCGGAGGCTCCGACACCGGGCAGTAGCTCGTCTCGCGATTTATAACACGTCGGTCCGGACGCGCCGGGGGGCACGATGCACGCCGGTGAGGACGGACTCCGGGTTTATGGTGGAGCGGTCCCTACGGTCGGCCGAAGCGCCGGTCCGTGGCTCCGCCCGGGGTCATTGCCGGCACTCCTCTCGTGGCCCGAACCAAGACCCCCCGGACGACAACCGACTCGGCGAGGCCTCGGGCGCGGGTCCGGGTCGCCCCGTCCCACGCCGCCCGGATGGGCGAGATCGTGTCACCGGAGGTGCTCGAGTTTTTGCTCGAGCTCCACGACCGGTTCGACGAACGCCGGCGGGAGCTGCTCTCGAAACGAGGAGGATTTCGGGCCCGCCTGCGACGACGCCAGCGCCCGGAGTTCCCGCCCGAGACACGCGCGCTTCGCGAACGGGAGTGGAAGGTAGCGCCCCCGCCCGAAGACCTGAGGGACCGGCGCGTGGAGATCACCGGTCCGGTCGACCGAAAAATGGTGATCAACGCCCTCAACTCGGGGGCCCGCGTCTTCATGGCCGACTTCGAAGACGCGCACTCCCCGACCTGGGACGGAACCGTGGCCGGGCAGGCGAACCTCGTGGACGCGGTCCGACGGCGCATCGAGCACGTCGCTCCCGACGGGCGCGAGTACCGACTGAACGAAGCGGTGGCGACCCTCATGGTGCGCCCGCGAGGCTGGCATCTTGAGGAGCGCCACGTGGTGGTCGACGACCGGCCGGTGTCGGCGAGCCTGTTCGACTTCGCCGTGTTCTTTCATCACAACGCTCGAGAGCTCGTCGCGAGGGGCTCGGGTCCGTACTTCTACGTCCCCAAGCTCGAGAGCTACCTGGAAGCGCGGCTCTGGAGCGATGTCGCCCGCTTCGCCGAGGAGCGGTTCGGACTCCGACCGGGGACCGCCCGCCTCACCGCCCTCATCGAGACCCTTCCCGCCGCGTTCCAGATGGACGAGATCCTCTACGAGCTGCGGGAAAACTCCGCCGGCCTCAACTGCGGCCGGTGGGACTACCTGTTCAGCGCCATCAAGCAGTTCCAGGACGACGGGGCGGTCGTCTTCCCGGACCGGAACGCTCTGCAGATGACCACGCCGTTCCTGACCGCGTACACGCGTCTCTTGGTGCAGACGTGCCACCGGCGGGGCGCGCACGCGATGGGCGGAATGGCCGCCCAGATCCCCATCCGGGACGACCCCGAGGCCAACGAACGTGCGATGGCGCTGGTCCGGGCCGACAAGGAGCGAGAGGTTCGCGTCGGGCACGATGGCACCTGGGTGGCGCATCCGGGCCTCGTTCCGCTCGCCCGCGACGTCTTCGACGCGGGAATGAAAGGTCCGAACCAGGTGAACGTCGTGCGCGCCGACCCGCCCGTGCTTCCGGAGGAGCTCGTCCGGCTACCGACCGGCCCCGTGACCGAAGACGGGGTGCGCCGCAACGCGCGGGTCGCCGTCCGCTACCTCGAGGCGTGGTTCCGGGGCATCGGATGCGTGCCGATCGACCACTTGATGGAGGATGCCGCCACGGTCGAGATCGCGCGGGCCCAGCTCTGGCAATGGGTCCATCACCGGGCGGTGACGGACACGAAGCGACGGGTGACGACGGCTCTCGTCCGCCGCCTCGTGGGGGAAGAGGCGAAGGCCCTTCGCTCCGAGACCCCCGGCCGGGACGGGTCGGTCGACCGCGCCGCGAAGCTGCTGGATACGGTCGTGGCCGCGCCGGCGCTAGAGGAGTATATCACGGCCGCCGCCTACGGGCTGCTCGAGGACGGGGGCGCACCGGAACCATGAGCGGAGCGATCGACGCGGGCTGGAAGTCCGACCCTCGCTGGGAAGGCATCGTCCGCCCGTACCACGCGAACGACGTGGAACGGCTGCGGGGGTCGGTCCACGTCGAGCACACTCTGGCGCGGCTCGGCGCGGAACGCCTGTGGGCGCTGTTGCACTCCGAGCCGTACGTGCCGACGTTGGGCGCGATGACCGGCACTCAAGCGGTGCAGATGGTGGCGGCCGGCTTGCCGGCGATCTACGCCAGCGGCTGGCAGGTCGCGGCCGACGCGAACAACGCCGACCAGACGTATCCGGACCAGAGCCTGTACCCGGCGGACTCGATGCCGTCCCTCGTCCGCCGCCTCAACAACGCGTTCCGTCGCGAGGACGAGAAGCAGCACTCGGTCGGGAAGGGTTCCGTCCACTGGTACGCTCCGATCGTCGCCGACGCCGAGGCGGGGTTCGGGGGGACGCTGAACGTGTTCGAGATCACGAAGGCGCTCATCGACGCCGGGACCTCGGGTCTCCATCTCGAGGACCAGCTGGCGTCGGTGAAGAAGTGCGGTCACATGGGCGGGAAGGTCCTGGTTCCCGCGCGCGAGTTCAATCAGAAGTTGTGGGCCGCTCGGCTCGCCGCCGATATCGCGGGAGTACCGACGATCCTGGTGGCCCGAACGGACGCGCTGAGCGCGAAGCTCTTGACGAGCGACATCGACCCTCGGGACGCACCGTTCCTGACCGGAAAACGCACGGCCGAAGGATTCTTCGAGATCACGGGCGGGCTCGACATGGCGATCGCCCGGGGGATCGCGTACGCCCCGTACGCGGACCTACTCTGGTTCGAGACGTCCAGCCCGGACCTGGAGGAGGCCGAGCGGTTCGCCCGCGAGATCCACCTCGAGCATCCCGGAAAACTGCTCGCCTACAACTGTTCCCCGTCGTTCAATTGGCGGAAGAAGCTCGCTCCCGAAGTGATCGAGGAGTTCCAGGACCGGATCGCGCAGATGGGATACAAATTCCAGTTCGTGACGCTCGCCGGGTTCCACGCGCTCAACCTCTCGATGTTCGAGCTGGCCAAGGGGTACGCGGAGCGAGGGATGGCCGCGTACAGCGAGCTCCAGGAAGCCGAGTTCCGAGCGGAGGAAGCGGGGTACGCGGCCGTCAAGCACCAGTCGTTCGTCGGGACCGGCTACTTCGACGACGTGGCGCAGGTACTCTCGGGAGGATTGACGACGACCCTGGCGATGGACGGTTCGACCGAAGAAGAACAGTTCGCTCCCAAGGCGAAGCCGACGCCCGCCGCTTCGGGCGCCCCGCGCGCCCGACCCGACCCCGCGCGCGGGCACGCCGGCTAGGGTCGCTCCGTCCCCGTGCCGGGCGGCGGGTTCCGCCGCCACAGACGGCGCGCCGCGACGAGGTGCATGATCTCGGACGGCCCGTGCGCGATCGGCCCGCTGCGGACGTCGCGCCACCGCTGCTCGTGCGGGAGCGCCCGCGAGTAACCTCGCCCACCGTGGAACTGGATCGCGTGGTCGAGCGTGCGAAGAGCGACCTCCGAGGCCATCCATTTCGCGAGCGCCGCCGCTCCGTCCACGCTTTCCCCTCGTTCGAGGCGCTCGAGGGTGTCCCGCACGTAGAGCCAGGTCGCGGAGAGGTGAGCCCCGTCCTCCACGAGCGGGAACGCCACGCCCTCCTGGGTCGCGAGCGGTCGGTCGAACGCCCGGCGTTCCCCGACGTAGCGGACGGTCTCGTCCCACGAGGCGCGGGCGACCCCGAGGTAGATGGCGGCGAGCAGCGCCCGCTCCCGCGTGAGCTCCGAGCGAACGTAGTCGAACCCCGACCCCTCGGCGCCGAGGCAGTGGTCCCGCGGCACGCGCACCTGGTGGTAGGTGATGCTCCCGCGTCGTTGCCACCGCTCTCCGAGGTCGCCCGCCCCGAGCGCCCGATCGACCCCCGGAAGTCCCTGGGGGACGAGCACCGCGGTGATCCCGGCGTCGGGGGTCTCCCGGGCGACGCGAGCGAAGACGATCGCGGCGTCGGCGTCGAGCGCGAACGCCGCTTCGCTCTTCGTCCCCTCGAGGAGGAACGCGTCGCCGTCGACGGTCGCGGTGGTGGCGATCGCGGCCGCGTCGGACCCGGCCCCCGGCTCGGTGAGGTGGTTCCCCACGAGCAGTTCGCCCCGGACCATCGGCCGGAACCAGCGGTCGACCAGCTCGTCCGACCCGTGCTCCGCGAGCACCGAGGAGAACTCCGGTTGCAACGCCAGTTTCGCGAACGTGGTTCCCCCGCCGTAGGCGAGATGGAACAGGGCGACCGCGACCCGCGGCAGGGGGAGCCCCCGCCCTCCGAATCGGGAGGGGGTGTGCAGCCCGAGGAGGTGCGCTTCCCCCAGGGCCCGGAACTCGGTGCGCGGAAACTCGGGTTGTCGGTCGAGGGCCCGGTATCGTTCCCCGAGATGGAGCCGATCGACCGCCGCGCGGACCTCCTCGACGATCGGGTCGTCGGGCACCGGCGGGACCTCGCTCACAGACCCTCCTTGCGGAAGAACGGCTCGGGCGGTGACGGCGGTCCCGTCGGGGGATGTTCGCCGACGATCCCTCGAGCGCGCAGGTCGGCGACGCGCTCGGACGAGTAGCCGAGCAGCCCTTCGAGCACCGGTACGTTGTCCTGACCGAGCCAGGGTGCCCCTCGCCACACGCCGCCCGGCGTCTCGGAGAACTTCGGCGCGACCCCGGCGCCCTTCACCCGTCCCGCGATCGGGTCGTCCCACTCGAGGAACATCGCTCGCGAGCGATAGTGGGGGTCGTGGGCGACATCCGCGATGTCGAAGACCCGGGTGATCGCGATGTCGTGCTCCCGGCCGATCCGCTCGAGCTCGTCTCGGGTACGGACCCGGCAGAATTCGGCGATCGCGTGGTCAACGGGCTCCCGGTGCGCCAGCCGGAAGTCCCGGTCGTCGTACGCCGGGTCCGTGAACCCGAGCACCGACTTCAACGACGCCCACGCCTCGGGCGTGGGGGCGGCGACGACGACCCACCCGTCCGACGCCCGATGGACATCGTAGGGATGCAGTCGAGCGTGGCCGGTGCCGAACCGCCCACGCACCACGCCGCGCATGAAGTAATCGAGCGCGAGGTTCTCGAGCAGGACGAAGAAGACCTCGTACTGCGCCACGTCGACCGCCTGCCCGTGTCCGGTGCGCTCGCTGTGGATGAACCCCATCAGGGCGGCCGTCGCGGCGGCCAGCCCGGTGACGGTATCGTTGAGCGCGGTGCCGGAGCGCATCGGAGGCTCGGGGTCCGGGCGACCCTGGAGCGAGAGGAACCCGCTGTACGCTTGCGCAGTCAGGTCGTAGGACGGGGCCGCGAGTCGATCCCCCGCGCCGGTGCGCCCGTACCCTGAGACGTGGACGATCGTGACCCGGGGGTTCGCGGTCCAGACCGCCTCGTCCGAGAGACCGAGCTTGTCGTAGGTGCCGGGTCGCGACGACTCGATCCAGATGTCGGAGGCGCGAACGAGGTCGAGGAAGACCGCGCGTCCGTCGGGGGCCCGCAGGTCGAGACCGACGGACAGCTTGTTGCGGGAATACTGGACCCACGACTCGGAGACCGTTTCGCCCGACGCACCGCCCGAGAGCAGGGGCCGGAGGCTGCGCGTCGCGTCCGCGTACGGGGGACCGAACGGCGGCCCCTCGACGTGGATCACCCGCGCTCCGAACTCGCCCAGGTACGTCGCGGCCCACGGGCCGGCGACGAACCGAGCGGACTCGAGGACCCGCAGCCCCGAGAGCGGGCCGAACGTCGGGAGCCCCGCCGGCGCCGTCGACTCTGGCGTCACGGTCGCCGAGCCGGCCGCGCCGCGATAAACCTCGAGGTTCCGTACGGAACCCCGGGGTCCAAATATCGCGTCGAGGTCGAACGCGCGATGTCGGACGCGCCGTGGGACCGGTTCGAGGGCGAGAAGTTCCGGGACGAGCTGACGAAGTACAAGATGGCGAACCATCCGTTCAAGATCCACCCGTTCTTCGCCCGCCTCGAGCGGGGCGAGGTCCCCCGACCGCTCGTCCAGGCGTGGGCGAAGCAGTTCTACCCGTGGCTCGCGTCCGTTCCGATCGCGATGGCGGAGCGGTTCTCGAACTGCTCTTGGGAGCCGTCGAACGACCGGTATCGCCGGATGATCCTCGACCAGCTCGTGGAGGAGGCCGGGGACCCGAAGGGAAAGGAGCCCGGCCATCCGGAGCTGTGGCTGAGGTTCTGCGAGGGACTCGGCGTGCCGCGGGCGGACGTCCAGTCCGCCCCGCTCCTTCCGAGCACGATGGTAGCGATCGACGACTTCCTCTACACCAACCGGATCAACACGTTCTACGTCTCGGCGGCGGGGTCGTCCGAGCCCCCGAACGTGGAGCTGTGCGCCCGGCTGCTTCCGGCGTTCCGAACGCACTACGGGGTGGACGAGGACCACCTCGAGTACTACCGGTTGCACGTGACCGCGGACGTCGAACACAGCGAGTGGATCGGACAGATCGTCGCCGGTTTCGCGAACTCTCCCGCAGTCCGGAAGCAGATGTGGGACCAGATGCTGCGCGGCTTCTCCATCCACGCGCTGCTCGTCGACGGGGTGCTCGCCCAGGCGGCGCCGCCGGCGAAACCCGCGCCGTCGGGCAAGCATAAATAGCAGGGGGCGGGTTCCGGGTTCGGATGGCAGCGTTTCCCGGCCGTATCGACCGAAACGGCTCGGGCCGAACGGCTGCCGCGACCTGGCTCTGGTGAACGGGAGGCGCCGGGAGGGCGCCCCCGACGTGCTCCGCACGTCTCCGGGTCGTCGCTCCTCGGCCGCCTCCCTTCGAACGAAGAACGAAGGAGGATACCGATGTACGGAAAAACGATCCGGCTGCGCCGACTGTTCCCGACCCCCGAGCGGCGGCTGTTCTCGGTGCCGCTCGACCACGCGCTCTCGATGGGTCCGATCGACGGCCTCGAAGAGCTCGCTCCGCTCGCGCGCGAGCTGGTGGACGGCGGCGTCGACCTTCTGATCGTCACGAAGGGCGCGGTGCGGGAGCTCGCCCCCGTGCTCGGCCCGTCGACGCTCCTGGGGGTCCACGTCTCGGCGTCCACGAGCCTCGGAACCACCTCCCAGCACAAACGGCTCGTGGGTTCGGCCGCCGAGGCGGTCGGCCTCGGGGCGGACCTCCTCTCGGTCCAGGTGAATTTCGGAGTGGCGGAGGAAGGCGATATGCTGACGGACCTCGGGACGGCGTCCGACCAGTGCCGCCAGCTCGGGCTGCCGCTGCTCTGCATGGCGTATGTGAAGAAAACCGGTGGGGGCTCGCCGGACGAGCTGCGCCACGCCGCCCGCGCGGCGGCCGACCTCGGCGCAGACATCGTCAAGACGAGCTATCCCGGCTCGACCGAGGAGTTCCGCAAGCTGTGCCGGACGACGCCGGTGCCGGTCCTGATCGGCGGCGGCGTTCGGCTCGACGACGAGGCGGAGTTTCTTCGGCTGGTCGAGGAGAGTGTCCGTGCTGGGGCCGCCGGCATCTGCATCGGCCGGAACCTGTTTCAGCGGACCCCGGTCGGACCGCTCGCGCGCCGTATCGCGACCCTACTGCACGGGGCGTGACGGGAGCCGGTCGGTGACGCGCGACCGAGTGACGATCGCACTCCCGCGGGGGAGCGGGCCCGTTCGGTCCGCGGTGATCGAACGGGCGCGTCAGCGGGGGTTCGCCCGCTTCCTCGACCGGGACGACCCGCCGCTCGCGCCGGGCCCGGGAGAGCAGGTCGACCGTATCGTCGAAGGCCGACTCCGGTCGGCCGTACCCGGCGGCGGGGACGTCGCGCCGGTCCGAGTAGCGAACGCGGAGCAACTCGAGCGGGCGCTGCGGGAGGCTCCGGCCGCCGGGGTGCTCGCGATCGAGTGGACGGGCGACCGGGTCATCCCGCTCGAGAACGCGATCGCGGTGCGGGACCGACGGTTCGCCCTCTGGGTGATGGCCCGAGGCCCCGGGGAGGTGCCCGGCGCGCTCGGGGCCCTCGAACACGGCGCCGACCGCGTGTTCGTGGAGGTCGCAACTCCGGAGGAGGTCGACCTGCTGGAGGCGCTCGTTGAAGGTCCGGCCGTGACGCGGCTGGAGTGGGTGACCGCGCCGATCGTCGCGGCCACTCCCGCCGGCGTCGGGGATCGGGTGCTGGTCGACACGACCTCCCTCCTCCGTCCGGACGAGGGGCTCCTCGTCGGGAGCGCGGCGGCGTTCCTCTTCCACGTCGCGAGCGAGGCGGTCGGGTCGAAGTTCAGCCGCCCCCGACCGTTCCGAGTGAACGCCGGCGCGGCTCACTCCTACGTACTGCTCGCCGACGGCTCGACCCGGTACCTGGCGGAGCTCGCCCCCGGGGACGCAGTGCTCGTCGCGCGTCCGGGCGCCGAGACCCGGACGGCCCGCGTCGGACGGGTCAAGATCGAGCGTCGCCCGCTCGTCATGGTGACCGCCGATGACGGCGGAACCCTCCGGACGATCTTCGTGCAGGAAGCAGAGACGGTCCGGCTCTCGACGGCCGCCGGCCGGGTGCCGTCGACCGACGTCCGTCCGGGCGCACAGGTCCACGCCGTTCGCCTTCCTCCGGCCCGTCACCTCGGGCATGCCGTGAATGAGACCATCGAGGAGCGCTGATGCCCGGGGCACCCCGGATGGTCGTGACCCTCCCGGGCCGGGACGTCGCCACCGTGCGTGCGGAAGTCGCCGAGGCGCAACGAGCGGGCGCGGACATCGTGGAGTTCCGGCTCGACCGGTGGTCGGAGGCCGAGCAGCACCGGGCCGCCGAGCTGTTCCCGTCCCCGGTGCCGGTGATGGCGACCGTCCGTTCCCGCGCCGAGGGGGGCGAGGGGCCGGACTCGGCCGAGAATCGCATTCCCCGCCTCCGCGACCTGGCTCGACTCCCGATCCGATGGCTGGACCTCGAAGAGGATCGGGACCTCGCGCTCACCTCGGAACTTCCGGCGGATCGGTCGTTCCTGCTCGTCCTCTCGTCGCATCTTCCGGCCGATACTTCCCCCGAGGACCTCGTGGGCCGGATGCGACGGCCGCTCCCGCTCGGCGCGGTCCGAAAGATCGTCCTCCCCGCATCGGTCGGCCGACTGCTCGAGGAGATCCTGCCGGCGGTCGATGCGGTCGGGACGGAGTCCACCGTGCTGTTGACGACCGGAGCGTCGGGCCCGTTGCTCCGTGCCTGGTCGCTGCGCCGACGGTATCCGATGGTGTACGCCGGCCCGGCGCGACCCGCGCCGGGTCCGGGAGCCCCGCCGGTCGAACCGAGCCAGATACCGGTCGACCGGCTGCGATGGTTCTTCGACTCGGACCCCGGCCGGCCGATCTTCGCGTTGCTCGGCCGGCCGGTCGGTCACTCGCAGAGCCCCTACCTCCACTCGCGGTGGATGCGCCGCCTCCAGCGTCACGGCTTGTACGTCGCTCTCGAGATCGGCTCGGAGCCGGAGTTCGTCGAGTCGCTCGAGCCGTTGGCGGAGGGTGGTCTTCGCGGCGCGAACGTCACGCATCCGTGGAAGACGACGGCGCTCGCTTCCGCGACCCGAGTCGGAAAGGGCGCCGAAATCTGTGGAGCCGCGAACTGTCTCACGTTCCGGGACGACGAGGTCGAGGCGGAGAACACCGACCTCGCGGCGGCGCTGCGCCGCCTCGGGGAGATCCGTGCCGTCGGTCCTTGGGACGGGCGGGAGTTGCTCGTGCTCGGCGCGGGCGGGTCCGCGGCGGCCACGCTCGCCGCCGCCCGGGAACTCGGTACCCGCGCGTCCGTCCTGGCGCGCTCGCCCGCGAAGGCGAGTGCCCTGGCGGACCGGTTTGGGGCCCGGATCCTGTCGCCCACCGAGCTCCGTCCGTTCCCGATGGTCGTGCATGCGACCGACGTCGGTCGGTCGGGAGCGGACCCGCTCGCGCTCCCGGTCGAGAGCGTGGTCGGCCCCGGTACGGTGCTCTTGGACTGGGTGTACTCCCCGGACGACGACGTCGTTCGGCGGGCGGCCGAGTCTCGGGGCGCCGAGTACGAGGACGGTTGGCGACTCCTGGTATACCAGGCGGCCGCGAGCTTCGCGCTGTGGTGGGGGGTCGAACCCGAGGACGACGAGGTCGAGGCGACGGTTCGGGAGGGTCCGTGCGCGGCGTAAGGGAGGCGACCGCGGCGATCACGGTCGTGAACGCGCTTCCGACCGGGGTCGGAGCCGCGATCGGGATCGACCTCCGCGCTCGCGCCGAGATCGAGCTCCATCCGGCCGGCTCGCGGGGCCGGTGGGACGTGCAGCTCGCTCCGGAAGCTCGAACGCCCCTCGTCATCGCCTCGCTGGAGGCGGCGCTGAACCGCTATGCTCCCGGCAGTGCGGGGACAGCGAGCGTCGCCTTGACCTGCGAGATTCCGACGGGTCGAGGTCTCAAGAGCTCGAGCGCGGTGAGCTCCGCGCTGATCGGGGCGGTGGCGCAGGCGACCGACGCCGCTCCGCCGCCGCTCGAGGTGGCGCTCCTCTCCGCGGAGGCGTCGAAGGCGGCGGGGGTAAGCGCGACCGGGGCTCTGGACGATGCGCTCGCGGGTCTTTCGCACGGGGTCGTCGTCACCGACAATCGCTCCGGGTCCGTCCTCGCGGCCTACGACCTACCCGCCGACCTTGGAGTCGCGCTGCTCGTGCCTCGATCGACGCACCGTCCGTCTCCGGAGTGGGCGACCGCGTTCGCCCGTTACTCGGAATCCGGCCGAATCGCGGTCGAGGCTGCCCTCCGCCGGGATTGGGCCTCCGCCATGCGCGCGAACACGGGGATCGTCGAGCAGGTCGTGGGGTACGACTACGCGACGTTGCACAGCGAGTTGCAACGACGGGGAGCCGTCGCCTCGGGAGTCAGCGGCATGGGGCCGGCCCTCGCCGCGGTCGCTCCGACCGCGAGCTTGCGTGCGGTCGCCGCCACCTTCCCCGAGTCGTTGGGAGAGGTTTTGACGGCGCCGTTCGCGCGCCCCGCCGCTCGGGCCGCCGGGAGGGCGACGTGACCGTCCGTCGCGTGGTGCCGGGCGAAGTGCGGGGCGTCGCGGTGGCTCCCCCGTCGAAGAGCTACACCCACCGGGCGCTGATCGCGGCGCACCTCGCCGAACGCGAGTACGAGATCGTTCGACCCCTCGTTTCCGACGACACCAGCGCCACCGTCCGGGCGATCCAGCAACTCGGCTCCACGGTTCGGACCGGAAGCGATCGCTGGGTGGTGCGACCGCGCGCGAGAGGGACGGCCCGCGCGGTGACGATCGACTGTAGGCAGTCGGGGACCACGCTGAGGTTGATCGCGCCGCTCGCCGCGCGGTCCGGCCGCTCGGTTCGACTCACCGGTACCGGCCGGCTCCCGCATCGCCCGATCACGGAGTTGTTCCGGGCGCTGGGGGCCTTGGGTGCGACCTGCCGCACGCTGCGCGTCGGCCGCGGGCTCCCGGCGACGGTCCAGGGTCCGATCCGGGGAGGCGCCGTCGCCCTCGATGCATCGCAGAGTTCTCAATTCGCCTCGGCCCTCCTGCTCACCCTGCCGACGCTCCGCGAAGCATCCCGGATCGACCTCGTCGGGCCGATCGTTTCCGCGCCCTACATCGACGCGACGCTTCGGGTCCTCGACCACCATCGCATCCACTACCGGCGTCGGGGCCGACGTTTCGCGCTTCCCGGCGGCCAGACCTACCGGGGGCGCCGATTCGCCGTTCCGGGCGACGCCTCCTCGGCCGCCTATCTCTGGACGGCCGCGGCGGTGACGTCGGGCCGGGTGCACGTGAACGGTGTTCCGGCCGACTGGCCTCAGGCCGACCGGGCGGTGCTCGCGGTGCTGAGAGCGGCGGGTGCGCGAGTTCGCGAAGGTCGGAACGGGGCCACGGTGGAGGGAGGGGCGCTCCGGCCGTTCCGGGCGGACCTGACCCGCTCGCCCGACCTCTATCCGCTCGCCGGGGCGCTGGCCGCGACAATCCCGGGCCCGAGCCGACTTACCGGTGCCCC
>JASHUL010000194.1 GCA_030039995.1 Thermoplasmata archaeon | reverse complement strand
CCAGGGCACGATCTCGAAGCACTTCGGGGACGCGACCCTCCAGATCCCCAAGGCCCGGCGCGGCGCCATCCACAGCCACGCGGGCACGGGGTCGGCCGTGACGGTCTCGATCCTCGAGCGGGGGTTCCGATGAGGCCCCGTCCCCCGACGTTCACGAAGTTCCGCGATGTTCAGGCGGAGATCGACCGCAGCGGCGCCGCGATCTTCCGCGACGCGGACGGGGTCGAGAGCCTGGTGATCCGGTACCCGTACTCGATCAACTACATCCACAGCTACGCGGAGGACTCGGCGTTCTTCCTCGGCCTCTCGGAGGGGAAGCTCCGGGGCTCGCGGTGCCGCCGCCCGAAGTGCCGGTTCGTGTTCGCCACCCCCCGCGGGAACTGCATGGTCTGCGGCGCCCCGACCGAGTGGGTCGACCTGCCGACCGTCGGCCGGGTCCACTCGTGGACGACCTGCCACTTCGGCAGCGAGGCGTTCCTCAAGGAGACCCCGTACAACCTCGCGATGGTCGAGTTCGACGGGGTCGGGAGCCTGCTGCTCGTCCGCCTGAAGGACGCGGTCGAGTCGGACCTCTACGTCGGGATGCCCGTGCGGGCGGTCTTCGACCCGAACCCGAAGTACTCCATCACGGACATCTGGTTCGTGCCCGACCGCTAGGCGGCGACGAGGCCCAGCAGCTCGAGCACGTCCGCGTGACTCCGCCCGAAGTCGGCCCGCGGGGTCGCGGGGACGTCGACGAGCGCGAGCTCCTTCCACGGCGCCGCGCGCACCGGTCGGCCGTCCGGCCAGTCGAACTCGTAGATGTAATGAAGGTCCCAGTGGGGGTCGCGCCCTTCCCCCGGGCCCCGTCCGTACGTCTCGGAGAACACGCGGGGGGGCCCGAGCGTCCCGAGTTCGAGCTCGAGGAGTTCTCGGGCGAGCCGGTGGGCCGCGTCGTCCGGTGACTCGAGCAGCACGAGCTGGCTCGCCGGCAGCATCCACCGGTCCCGCAGCCGAGCGACCCGGTCGGGACCGAGCCCCGCGAGCTCCCACCAGGCCGCCGCCGGGTCGATCTTGCCGAGGACGACGGATCGGGGACGCCCCGGCGCGTGGGCGACCAGGAAGACGTTGAGGCACATTCCGTCGCTCGGAACGACCGAGTAATCGGGGGACTCCGGCACGCTGCCGCGACGCAAGCGCGCGAACTGTCGGACCATCCGACCGGTCGCCACGGTGCACCGGGGCAGAAGCCTTTCGGCGTCCGACGGGGCAAGTTCGGGGCCCCCGAAGGGGCCCCGGGAAAGGGTTCGGCGAACGCCCGGCCTACTGAGGGGGCGGCGGGGGTGGAGGCGCGGCTCCCGGGGGTGGGGGCGGCATCCAGCCCTGCGCTTGCGCCGGGGGTGCGGCGGTCGGCGGCTTGCGCCGGCGGACCACGAGCAGGACCACCACGACGACGATCACGATGACGACCACGATGCCGATCACTGCGAACAGCAGGATCCCGCCGAACAGCGTGTTCGCGGGCGCCGCCACGTTGCAGCTGGTCCCGCTGCACGTCACACCGCCTCCGCCGCCGCCCGGGGTGTTCTGGTAGTCCGTGCCGAGCCAGCTGTAGGAGACCGCCGACTCGGTCTCGTACCAGGCGTAGGCGTCGACCGCGAAGTTCGTCGACGGCCCGACCGAGGTGATGTTGATCTGGAACGTCAGCGTCGAGCCGCCGTTCGAGAGGACGAACGCTTCGGGACCCTCGCCGAACGACTCGTCCGTGTACGAGTACCAGAATCCGGCGGTCGTGTTGTTGGAGAACTCGACGATGGCGCTCGCGTTGTCCGAGGAGGTTCCGCCGAAGTAAATCCAGTACCCGTAGTTGCCGCTCGAAACATCGACCGTACCCGCGACGCTGAACGACGCCGTTAGGTTCGGCCCGCCCGAGTAGCTCGAGCTCACCGCGGTCAGACCGACCGCGCTGTTGGCGTTCGTCGGCGTTTGAGTGTACGACTGGTTGTAGCCGCTGCCGCTCGCGGAGGCGAGCCCGCCCACGAGCAGCACCATCGCTACGCCGACCGCCGCCGTGATCCCCCAAAGTCTCCATTTCCCTCGCATCGAATCGTTCCTTCCTCTGCTGGATGGCCGACCGGGCTCGGCCCGGCGGTCCGACCCGCCATGCCGGTGGGGGGTTATGCAAGCTCCGCTCGGACCCCGGGGGGCCGGTTTCGGACGGAGGAGAGTGCGTTCAGTGGGGGTGGGATGCCGCGGGCCGGGCTTGAACCGGCGGCTTCAAGATCTTCAGTCTTGCACTCTCCCAAACTGAGTTACCGCGGCACCGGACCGCGACGGGACAGCCCAGGGTATTAAGGGTCGCTCCGCCCGGTCGGGTTCCGTCCGCACCTACTCCGGAGCGACCTCCTCCCGCAGGTAGTCGGGGAGTTGGAGGCCGGCTCGTTCGATCTCCGTGCGCGAGACCGGCCGCCAGAGGGAGTCGAGTTGGCCGCAGGATTTGCCCTCGATCGTTTCGCTGGTGGCGTGCACGACCTGACCCCCCGTCGTCACCGCTCCCAACACCGCCCGGGCCACGTGGGTTCGTCCGACCCGGGGCAGGCGCTGGTGTTCGTACGTGCCCGGTCCGGTGCTGACCATCAGCCTCCCACCGAGCGTCAGGGCGGCCCAGTACGAGACCTCGTAGAGCACGAGAAAGTGCAACCCCGTGTGGAAAAGCCCGGGCCAGCCGATCTCGTCCGCCGCCGGCGTGAACGTCGTTCGGAGCTCCGCAC
>JASHUL010000193.1 GCA_030039995.1 Thermoplasmata archaeon | reverse complement strand
GGCGGCGCCGTCTACTCGCCCGCGATCACCGACTTCGTGATCATGGCCGAGGGGACCGGCCAGATGTTCATCACCGGGCCCGACGTCGTGCGCGCGGTGACCGGGGAGGAGGTCACGATGGACGCGCTCGGCGGCGCCGACGCCCACGCGACGATGAGCGGCGTCTCCCACTTCACCGCGGCGTCCGACGCGGACGCGCTCCAGCTGGCGCGACGACTGCTCGCCTACTTGCCGCTCAACAACCTCGAGGAGTCGCCGGTCGCCCCCGCCGTCGCGCCCCCGGACTCCGCGGCGTCCGAGCTGGCCCGCACGGTCCCCGAGGACGCGAACGCGCCGTACGACGTCCACGACGTGCTCGTCCGGGTGCTCGACCCCGAGACCCTGCTCGAGGTGCAGCGCGAGTGGGCGACGAACATCGTCGTCGGGTTCGCGCGGCTCGCCGGCCGGCCGGTCGGCGTCGTCGCGAACAATCCGGCGTCGCTCGCGGGCACGCTCGACATCAATGCGTCGACGAAGGCGGCGCGGTTCGTCCGGTTCTGCGACGCGTTCAACCTCCCTCTCCTCACCTTCGTCGACGTGCCGGGGTTCCTGCCCGGCACCGCCCAGGAGCACGGAGGGATCATCCGGCACGGGGCGAAGCTCCTCTACGCGTACGCGGAGGCGACGGTCCCGCTCCTGACCGTGATCCTGCGCAAGGCGTACGGCGGCGCGTACGACGTCATGTGTTCGAAGCACCTCGGCGGCGACCTGAACTACGCGTGGCCGACCGCGGAGATCGCGGTCATGGGCGCGGACGGCGCGGTCAATATCCTCTACCGGCGCGACCTCGACGCCACGCCCGACGCCGAGCGCGACGCAGCGCGCGCGCGGTTGGTCGCGGAGTACCGGACCGAGTTCCTGAACCCCTACCTCGCCGCCGAGCGGGGCTACATCGACGACGTGATCGACCCGGCGGAGACCCGGGCCCGGCTCGTCGCCGGCGTGAAGATCCTCGGCTCGAAGCGCGACGACCGGCCCCCCCGCAAGCACGGCAACATACCGCTCTAGGTCGGTCGACGATGGTGGAGATCACCGAGACCGTCCTTCGGGACGGCCACCAGTCGCTCATCGCGACGCGGATGCGAACGCGGGACATGCTGCCCGCGGCCGAGCGCCTGGACGCGATCGGGTACCGGTCGCTCGAGGTCTGGGGCGGTGCGACGTTCGACGTCGCGTTGCGTTTCCTGCGGGAGGACCCGTGGGAGCGCCTTCGGTCGCTGAAGAAGGCGATGCCGAGGACCCCGCTGCAGATGCTCCTGCGCGGCCAGAACCTGGTCGGCTATCGTCACTACCCCGACGACGTCGTCCGCAAGTTCGTCGCGGAATCGGCGCGCCAGGGGATCGACATCTTCCGGGTGTTCGACGCCCTCAACGACCCGCGGAACATGGAGGTCGCCCTCGACGCCGTCCGGCGGGCCGGTGCGCGCGCGCAGGGGACGATCTGCTACACCCAGTCCCCGGTGCACACGCTCCCCGCGTTCGTCGACCTCGGTCGGCGGCTCGCCGAGCTCGGCGCGGACGAGCTCTGCGTGAAGGACATGGCCGGGTTCCTGCCGCCCACGGAGGGCGCCGCGCTCGTTCGGGCGCTCGTGAAGGAGGTCGGGCTGCCGGTCGTCGTGCACACCCACTCCTCGAGCGGGATGTCGACGATGACGTGCCTCGCGGTCGCGGAAGCGGGGGCGACGGCGGTCGACAGCGCGCTCAGCCCGTTCTCGGGCGGCGCCTCCCAGCCTCCGACGGAGACCCTGGTCGGCGCGATGCAGCACACGCCCCTCGACCCGAAGCTCGACCTGAACGCTCTCGCCGACCTCGCGAGCTACTTCGCGACGGTCCTCGAGAAGTACCGTCCGCTCCTGAACCTCCGGTCCCTCCAGACCGACCCCGGGATCCTGACGCACCAGGTGCCGGGCGGAATGCTGTCGAACCTCCTCTCCCAGCTCCAGGAGCAGGACGCGCTCGGACGCCTCACGGAGGTCCTCGCCGAGGTCCCGCGGGTCCGGGCCGACCTCGGTTACCCTCCGCTCGTCACGCCGACGAGCCAGATCGTCGGGATCCAGGCGGTGCTGAACGTGCTGACGGGCGGTCGGTACCGCCAGGTCACGAAGGAAGTGCGGGACTACGTGCGCGGGCTCTACGGGACCCCGCCCGCGCCGATCGACCCCGAGCTCAAGTCGAAGGTGCTTGCCTTCGGCGAGCCCGCGATCACGGGGCGGCCGGCCGACCTGCTGCCCCCGGAGTTCGAGAAGATGCTCGGCGAGGTGCGGGCGCTCGTGCCGGCCGCGGACGACGCCGAGGCGCTCTCCTACGCGCTGTTCCCCGTCGTCTACCGGTCGTACCGCAGCGCGGTCGACCGGGGGCTCACGTCCGACGTCCTCACGTCCGCCGCGCTCGGGGTGGTCGGCGCGCTGCGGGCACCGGCCCCGACGCCCGGGGTCCCCGCGGCCGAGGGCGGTTCGAGCGGGGGCGGGAGCATCTGGGCGCACGAGGGCCGCGCTCGCCTCCAGAATCAGCGGAGGTGGATCGACGCGAGTCACCATCGATCGGGACGGTAGGTCGACGACGGTCGAGGTCGCTCCCGGGGGCGACGTCGTGACGATCGACGGCCGGCCGTACCCCGTCACGGTGGTGCGCACGACGCCCACCTCGGTCGAACTCGAGATCGGCGGCGAGAAGGTCGTGGTCGAGAACTGGCCCGAGCACTTCCCGCAACCCCCGACGCCGGTCGACGTGAACGGGGAGCGGTGGAGCGTCTCCGTCACGCCGAGCGCTGAGCCCGGCCGTGCCGCTCCCGTGCGCCGGCCCGAGCGACCTTCCCCCGAGACGGTCGCGGCGAGCGCCCCGGCGCACGGTGGCACTCCGGTCGTCCCGCCGATGCCGGGCAAGGTGATCGAGGTCCGGGTCCGCGAGGGCGACCGGGTCCGGAAAGGCGACGTGCTGCTCGTGCTCGAGGCGATGAAGATGCGCAACGAGCTCGCGAGCCCGGCCGACGGGGTGGTCCGGGGGCTGGTCGTGAGCGCCGGGTCGAACGCGCGGGCCAAGGTCCCGATGCTGTTCGTCGCGCCGGACGGCGCACCGTAGCGAGCGGCTCACGAAAAGTGCGGCAGCGCCCGGCCGCACGACGGGCAACGGGCCGTCCCGGGCTCGATCGGGGCGGCGCAGTAGAGGCAGAATCCGATCGAGCTCGAATGCTCCGGCGCGGGGGCCGTGGACGCCGCCGGCGCGGACCCGGACGGGAGCGCTCCCGGGCCCCTCGAGCCGCCCCCCACCGGACGCGACGCCCACGGCGAGTAGATCAGCGCGAGGCTGCCGAACATCCACCCGAGGAGGACGTAGAAGGCGTACGGCGCGAGACCGGGATACGCGATCAGCACCACGACCGCCGCGGCGATCGTGCCGAAGTTGACGAGCGTGAGGAGCGTACGCAGCTGCATCGGGCCCCCTCGCCCGGCGAGAGGTCGCGACGCGCGTATCTCCTTTCGCCCGCACGGTCCGGCTCCCGCCCGGTCGCCCAGCGCCTATAAGAGCGGTCGGGCTTGCCGCCCGCCATGCCGACCGTCCCGGCGCTCGTCCAGCGCGACGAGTTCACGTACGACATCCCGCCGGAGGAGGTCCCGGGGATGCGGGTGCCGGGGCGTCTGTTCTCCAACGCGGCGCTCCTCGGGGCGGTCGAGGGGGACCCGTCGCTCGGGCAGCTCGCGAACGTCGCGACGCTCCCGGGGATCCAGGTGCGCGCGCTCGCGATGCCCGACATCCACTTCGGCTACGGGTTCCCGGTCGGCGGCGTCGCGGCCTTCGACCTGCTCGAGGGGGTCGTCTCGCCGGGCGGGATCGGCTACGACATCAATTGCGGGGTCCGACTGATCCGCACGTCGCTCCGGGTCGACGAGGTCCGGCCGCGCCTCGGGGAGCTCGTCGACCGGTTGTACCGCTCCGTGCCCTCGGGGGTCGGCTCGCGCGGGGGGGTCGCCCTCACGTCCGCGACGATCGACGAGGTGCTCTCGGGCGGCGCCCGGTGGGCGGTCGGGCAGGGGCTCGGCCGGACGGCCGACCTACCCGTCCAGGAGGAGGACGGCCGATTGGCGGCGGCCGACCCGTCGGCGGTGAGCGACAGCGCGAAGAAGCGCGGGCTGAAGCAGCTCGGCACGCTCGGCTCGGGGAACCACTTCCTCGAGGTCCAGGCGGTCGACGAGGTGTTCGACCCCGCGTTCGCGCCCGTCCTCGGCCTCGAGCCGGGGCGGGTCGTCGTCATGCTCCACACCGGCTCGCGGGGCCTCGGTCACCAGGTCGCGACGGACTACATCCAGGAGATGGACCGTACGCTCGCGGGCGAGGGGATCACGCTCGTCGACCGCCAGCTCTCCTGCGCTCCGATCGCGTCGGAGCGAGCGCAGCGGTACCTGGCCGCGATGGCGGCGGCGGCGAACTTCGCCTGGGCGAACCGCCAGACGATCACCGACGGGGTGCGCCGGGCGTTCTCCGGGGTGTTCGGCCGGCCGTGGGAGGAGCTCGACCTCTCGGTCGTCTACGACATCTCGCACAACATGGCCAAGGTCGAAGAGCACGCCGTGGACGGGGGTCGCCGACGCCTCCTCGTGC
>JASHUL010000192.1 GCA_030039995.1 Thermoplasmata archaeon | reverse complement strand
TGTTTTCGGAGCCGGGGTTCGTCACGTACAGGTCGTGGTTGGCGCCGTCGTACGCGATGCCCCACGGTTCGACGCCCGCCGGAAGATACCCGACGACGACGTTGCGCGTGGTGTTGACGATCGAAACATTGCCCGCGTAGTAGTCGTCGACGAACACCGAGTTGGTCACGGGGTCGTAGACGATGCCGTAGGGGGTGGTGCCGAGGGCCACGAAGCCGACCACCTGGTTGGTCGTACCGTTCACCACGATCAACTGCGAGGAGAGCAGGTCGGTGACGTACAGGTCGCCGTTCACCGGGTCGAACGCCATGTTATAGGGCGAGCTTCCAAGTAGAGCGTTCGCGACCACCCGGTAGTTCGACGCCTTCACGACGCTGACGTTGTTCCAGACGTAGTCGGAAACGTAGACGTCATTGTCGACCGGGTCGAAGGCGAGTCCGTCGGGATTCCGGAGCACCGGGAACGTCGCGATGGTCTTGTTCGACGCGACCCCGATCACGGAGACGTTGCCTTCGATCCCGACGAAGATCCGGTTCGCCGAGGAGTCATACGCGAGCATCATCGGAAGATTCGGCAGGGCGATCGAGCGACCGGTCTTACCCGAGACGGGGTCGAACAGCCGAAGGTTGTCCCCCGTCTGGTTCCCGAGGTAAAGATCGCCGTCCGAAGGCGCGTAGATGATCGAGGACGGCGCGTACCGGAGGGAGATGTTCCTCCCGATCGCCATCGTCGCCGCGTCGATGATCGTGAGGTTGCCATTCGCGGGCGAAGGATTCCCGAGGGGGATCGACGGCACGTAGAACTCGCCGTTCGCGGGGTCGTATGCTATCCCGTTCGGTCCCGCCACCGGGAACCACGAAGACGCGAAGGGGAAGGAATCTTGGAGGACTCCGCTCGAACCGTTCAGGACGGCGATCCAGGCCGCACCCGTGGAGTTCGTGCCGGTAACGAACAGATTTCCGTTCGTCGGATCCGCGGCCATCGCCAGCGGCTCGAACCCGATGCCGACGGTCCGCTGGACGAGGTCGGTCGAGGCGTTCGCGATGCTGACCTCATCGTAGGTCTGCAACCCGAAGCAGATGTTGTTGCTCCATGGATCCCATGCCAGGGTGTTCGGATACTCCCCCGTGGAGATCGTCGCCACGACCTTGTTCGAGCTGCCGCTCAGGACGTCGATCACCCCCGCGGAGAAACTCTCGACAAACACTTCGTTCGTGTCCGGGTCGTACGCCTCGAGGGACGGGAGGTCGGAGGAGCGCGGCACGAAATCGCCCGGGACCAGCGTGTCGTTGGAAAGGACCAGGGTCGACTCGTTCAGGACGGGAGCGGTCGACGCGGTCGCGGGACCCGGTACGATGGTCGCGCCTTCAGGGGAGAGCGTCGGAGCGGCATTCCCCCCCGATGCGGCAGCGGGAGCAGCCAGCAGGAAGGCTCCCAGCGTCCCGAGACCAATCATCGTCGCGATCGCGAACGTTCCGACGGTGCTCCACTTCGTCGACCTCCAGGTCTTCATGGTCGTAATCTCCACGAAGGCTCCCTCGGTTTCCCGAAGCAGCCTTCGAGCCGATGTTACTCGAAAATTCGTCCCGGCCCGAATAAACGTTCGGTTCGGCGCCGGACTCTCGCATGCCCGATCGGTCCGACGAAGTTTGCGCCGTCCCCCACACGGCGTTTCCGGCGATCCTATGCGACTCTCCCTCGAGAGCCGGCGACGCAACCTCGCCCACACCTCATCGGCAGGATTTGCGGGCGCTGACTAGAGAGTGGTCGAGAGCGGAGCGGTCCGCCTTGAAACGAACCGCGATCTGAGAAGGGTCGATGCCCGGACGGAAGCGGGGTCGACTCCCCACCTTTATGGACCGCCGACCAATGCGGAGTCGCCGGAGCGATGTCCCGTTCTGCCTCGGTCGTGATTCCGACCCGTGTCGCGCGCGCGGAGGCCGTAGCCGCGACCGGCAACGTCCTGCGACTCGGCTTCGCGGAGCGGGCGCGGAGAGCGACTCGCGGCCCTGATCCGCGCGAAGAGCCACCCCCATTCGTGGGGCGCGGTCGCGAGCTGGACGCCCTGCGACGTGCGCTGCAACGTGCCTCGGAAGGGAACGGGTCGCTCTGGTCGATCACCGGTCCGGCGGGGATCGGAAAGACTCGGTTGCTCGGCGAGATCGCCCGCGTCGCGCGCCAAGGCGGGTTTCAGGTCCGCTCCACTGTCTCCACCTGGGAAGGTCAGACCCCGCTGTTCCCGTTCCTCGGCCTCCTGCACGATCCCGACCCCACTTCACCGAACGAGCGTCCCTTCGCCGAGAACTCAACGGGCCCGGCTCGGTCCACCGCCGGTTCCGGTCGGGATCGCCGGTCTCCACCCCCAGACCTTCTCGCATTGGATCTGCTGGAAGCGATCGACGAAGCTTCGAACCGTTCCCCTCAGCTGATCCTCGTCGACGACTTCCACCGGGCGGACCCCGACTCGATCCGGTTCCTGAAGCTCGTCGCCCGCAACCTCTCGACTCGACGAGTGCTCCTGGTCTTCAGCTGCCGGGCGGAGTCGCCTGTCCACCGAACCGTTCCGCGGAAGGCGCTGGACGACGTGGTACGGGACCTCCGGATCGCCGGGTCCCTTCGATCGCTGGAGCTGGCAGGCCTCTCGGAGCCCGAGATGACACAACTGGCCGCGGCCCTCGTGGGTCAGGACAGCCGGCGGTCTGGCGGGACGGCCGCCGAGGCGTCCGCACTCGTCCGGGCCGCAGGAGGAAACCCGTACTTCCTTCGCGAGCTCCTGTCCGCGCTGCTCTCCCAGCGGCACGGCCGGGCCGGACTCGTCGCCGGCGACTCCGCCCGCGATCTCCCCCGCTCGATCGGGGAGCTGCTCCGTCAGCGACTGGCCGAGCTTCCGCCGGAGTGGAGGTCGCTGCTGGCGAGTGCCGCCATCGCTGGCGAGGCGTTCCGGCGGCAGGATGTTGCGGCGATGGTCGGAGACCGCGGCCGGGGAACCGCCCGGCGTCTGGAGCGTCTGGTCGACTCCGGCTGGCCGATCCGTCGCTCGGGTTCGGACCCGGACTCGTTCGCGTTCCAACACGCGCTCCTCCGTCGGGCCGCGCTCGAACTCCTCTCCCGAAGGGACCGTCGTCGCCGGGCCGGGAAGCTGGCGAGGTTCTACGCCCTCCACCGGCCGCAGGACCGAGAGTCGATCGCCCGCCTCTTCGCGGAGTCGGACCGCCCGTCGCTCGGTCGGGAGGTCGTCGACGAGCTGATCGAGCGGGCCGTCCGGTCGAACTCGTACGCATCGCTCGAAACGTACCTCGACTGGAAATCGGCGAGCCTCGGTACCTCGTCCCGCGGCCGCTCCGAGTTCCACCGGTCGTTCGTCGAGCTGCTCCGGCGGATCCGACCGAACTACCCCGCGGAGCTCCGGCTCCTCTGCGATCGGTTCCTGGACTCGGCTCCGGCGGAGCCGGAGCGATCGCTCGTCGCCGCGTGGAAGGTGTATGCGCTCTGTCCCGTGGACCGTCAGCGAGCGACCGAGCTCCTCGCCGAGATCCGACGCGAGATCGCCGGAGGACCCGCGGAAGAGTCCCGCGAGGTCGCGATCGCGCTCGACCTCTGCCAGATCCATCTCTGGCTCGACCGGGCCGAGGCGAAGCCGGCGCTCGACCTCGCCGCCCGGGTCTACGCGGAGCTGTCGCATCGGCCTCCCTCGCTCGAGCGGCTGATCGTGATCCAGGCGCGGTTCAACGGACTCGTGCAGGTGAATCGGATCTCGGAAGCGCGGGCGTGGGTGACTAGGGGGCGTCGGGTCGCCCGGTCCCTGCACCTGCTTGACACCGTCGTCGGGCTAAACCTCGTAGCCGAGTCGGCAGCACTCGAATGGATCGAGGGCCGGATCGCTCGCTCGGCCGAGCTCGCGGTCGAGCTGGCCGAGAGGTTCGAGGCGAAAGGCGCGTTCGCTCGAGCCGCCCTCCTGTGGTACAACGCCGGCTCTTCCCGGATGTCGCTCTCCGATCCGGTCGGGGCCCACGAGGCCTATCTGAACGCACTCCGGATCGCCCGTCGGTGGGGGCTCGAGGGGATGCAGGGCTCGTGCTTCGTCGTGCTGGGTCAGACGGCGTATCTGCTGGGACGCCCGGACGAAGCGGAAGCGTTCTACCGGCGGGCCCTGCCGCTCCTGCCCTCCGCCGCGCAGAGCGAGACGTTCGGGTTGCTCGCCCGAAGCGGCCTCGCGCGGATCCTGACCCGACGGGGCGACCTGAATGGGGCGAAGGAACACCTCGAGACTGCGGAGTCGCTCGGCCGACGTACGTTCAGTTGGGCTCAGCCCGAGCTAGCGAGGGCGAAGGCGGAGTGGCTGCACGCGTCCGGCGATGTCCGGGGGGCTCGCCGGCTGCTCCAGCGCAGCTTGGCCCGGTCGGAGGATGCGCAGCAGCGGTACCAACGCGCGGAGACGTGCGTCGCGCTCTCCCACCTCGAGCGCCTCGAGGGTCGATTCCGCGCGGCGGACCGATGGATCGCGCGCGCCCGGGACGAGGCCGCGCTCGCGGGTCCCGAGGTCAACATCGAGGCGCTCCTGACCCAGCGAGCCTCCGACCGAACTCCCCTTCCGGCGGGTCGCGGGCGTGGTTCGCCCTCCAGCGGGCCGCACCGGGGCGCCGAGTCGGCGTCTTCCGGATCCGTCTCCGACCGCGTTCTCCGGGCGTTGTCCCGGTCCGGCGCCATCTCGGGAGGCGCGCTCGACTGCGACGTTGTCCCGTCGGGGTTCACCCAGTCGGGGCTCGCCGCCCACCTCGCGCTCCCTCGAGAGAGCTTCGTGCGCGGACTGTTGCGCCTCGTCGACCGGGGAGCCGTGATCCAGGTCCGGCGGCGCGTCGAGGGGTCCGGTCGAGCGCAAAAGGCGTACCTCCTCACTCCGATCGGGGTCCGATGGGCCGCCGAGCGGCTCTCCTAGAGGACCGGCTCGCGCGGATCCGCCCGGCGCACAGGTGCGCCTCGCGCTTCATCGGGGGTCCCCCCGTTCGGGAGCCAGGGACCCCGATGGATCGGAAGCTCGCGAGGGATCAGGGCGTGACGCTCCCCTCGCGGCGCGGAGGTCGGTCGGGACTCAGTACCATGCGGGAAATCCGGAGAACGAGGAGTCGCTGGTGGAGAGAGAATGTCCGCGGCCGAGCGTCGTCGGGTTGGATCGCGCTCGTATCGGTCGCGATCGCTATCGCCATGTCCGCCCCGGTCACGGCGCCCCTCGCCCAGACCGCTGCGGCGGCGGTGGGGAGCGCGCTGGCGGCGCGGCCATCGCCGGTCCTCGGTCTCGAGGACCGCGCCTTTCCCGGTGGGGGCGATGTGACCCTCGGCTCGACCGGGGCGTTGCCGCTCGCGACGGCGTCGGGCACCACGGTCGGTCAGCCGGCGAACCCCTGCATCCAAGACCCCTTTTCCGCCGAGGCCCTGACCGCGACCGGCGAGGGAATGCCGGGCTCGAAGGTGGCCCTCTCGATCTTCACGTACTGTGGCGGGCCGCCGTACACCGTTACCTGGACTTTCTCGGGCGGGGTCACGGCGACCCAGACGTCCGCGAACTCGACCGGTCCCTCCTTCGAGGACGGCGCGACCTTCACCTACGATCACATCTACGGCTCGCTGGGCAGCTTCGTGCCTACCGTCTCGGTCACCGACGGTCTCGGCGCGGTCGTCAGCGGATCGGTGCG
>JASHUL010000191.1 GCA_030039995.1 Thermoplasmata archaeon | reverse complement strand
GTCGAGGATAGGCTGGTAGATCGAGATGTGCTTGCCAGAGATCTGCGCGAGCCGGAAGATGTACTTGTTCAGTTCCATCTCGCCTGGAAAAACGATGTTCGTCCGCATCGATCCCGCGACCCGGTGGTACACGTACAGGGGTACGGCGGGCCCGAGGCAACTGATGTCCTCTAGGAACGGGTCGCGGAGCATCGCATCGACCCGACCGAGTCCCAGAAATTCTCGTTGAATGAAGTAGAGCATGACGGGCTGCCGACGCTCGGGTACCTGGATGTCGTAGAGGTCGAGCGCCGTGAGAAATCGCTTCTTGAGATACTCCCGGAGCTGGGGAGACTCCTCGAGCGATTGGCCCTCGGTAATGGGCAGCTCCTCCTGGCCCATCATCGACTCCATCTTCTGCCGGATGTTGGTGAGCTGCGCCTGCTCTTCGGGGCTCAACGTCGGTTCGATAGCCTTGTACTGGAGCTCGCCCTCCTTGGGGTCGAAATAGATTCGGACGAACGCAAAAGGAGGGTTAACCGGATAGGTCACGTTCACACGTCGGCGGTCGGCCAGCAGCTTCTGCCGCATGTATCCGAGTTCGCCCTGGATCAGCACCTTCTCCGGCACAACGGAACGCCGGAGCAGCTTCGTTTCCAGCTGGGCCGCCTCCTTGAGGAGGGTCGCCCGGTCCTTTGGTTTGACCTCGCCCGGCTTCACGCGGACGATTACAGGGCGTTCGGGGTCCCGGGCGCTCGAAGCGGCCGGCGTCGAAGGCGCCGAAGACTCCATTCAGTTCGGAAGCCGGCCACCCCCCGTTAAGGGGCCCCACCGTAGTTTCCGTAGAGCCCGTACGTCTACCCCAACCTCGTCCGTCGCGGGGGTTCTCGTCCCTTGCGGAGGGCTATGACGCATTACGGACTCTCGTTCGGAGCGGGATATCAAACCGCTTCGGAATCCCACCCTTGCCGAGCGGTCTGAAACGGACCCGAAGGCGAAGAAAACCAACAAGGGGGAAAAACGAAGAGATGAGCGACAAGCAATCGAGAATGCGCCAGCGGCGCCATGGGTTCCTGGAGCACCAGCGCCGCCTCCGCGGGGAGAAGAAGGCCGTGTCGCCCGTTGTGGCGACACTGATCCTGATTCTCATCGCGGTCGCGGCGGCGGCGGCTCTGTACCTGTGGCTCGTCGTCTGGCAGGGAAACATCACCGGAGGCATCGGCACGCAGCACGCGGAGCCGACGCTGCAGGTCGGTGGGAGCACGTCGGTCTATCCGTTTAGCTCGTTGGCCGCCACGTGGTTCGAGCAGAACAACTCGGACGTCGTGATTTCGGACAACCAGGGCGGAACGGGCGCGGGCATGGTCGCGCTGTGTGATGGGAACGTCGATCTCGGCGCCTCTTCTACACCGCAGACTGTTGACACTCTCGAAGCCAGCTACGGGTGTTCGCCGACGTACGCCTCTACGATTACGATCACTACCATCGCGTACGACGCGGTGGACGTGGTCGTCGCAGAGAGCAACTCGGCACCGGGAGGGGCACACGGTCTGCTCAGCATCAGCGCTGACACGCTCAACCTGATCTACGAGGCGGACAGCTCCACGGAGCCCTCGTGCGCCTCGGCAGTGCCGGCGACCTGTCTTGCGACCGTCGATGGCGCGACCCCGACCGGGAACTTCTACTCGTCGGCCGAAGCGGGGAGCTACACGCTGGCGTGGGACCAGATCCCGGCAGCCGTTGGCTCAGCCACCATTGAGCTTAACACCGCGTCTGCGGACCTGGGTGCCACGCTCAACACCTACTTCACGACGGGAGCAGGAGAGGTTTGCGGGGCGGCAAAGGATGCAGCTTGCCTCGACGCGAACATCACTGAAGCCGCTATCGGTGTCACCGCGGTTGACCCGGCCACGACCGTCTTCGGTACAGGAACTGCGATCACCGCTGCGGTCGTGAACGGCGCCGGAGCTACCGTGCCGAGCATTCTCTGCTCGGCCGCGGCCGGTACCGACACGGACACTGTCACCTGTCCGGCCGCCTCGACCACCGCCGCTGATGTGAGTCAGTGCGGGTTCGCGGTCTGCGCCGGCGGCGGGACAGGGTCCACGGCAGCCACCGAGCAGATCATCCCGATCTCTCGGTCGGACGCGAGCGGTACGACACAGACTTTCGAGGCCAAGCTCCTCGGCTACGGCTCTGGCGCGAGCTCTTCCTCGACCGGATTCGCGACGACGCAGGAGGGAACCGGCTTCTCCAACCTGGGATACGGTGGCTGCGGTAGCAACAACCTCCTGTCGGACTGTGGTTTCACCTACCCAGCGAAGCAGGAGGGCGACGGCAACCCCGGCGTGCTCGCCGACGTAGTCGCGAGCCCCAACGCCATCGGTTATGCGTCGGACGGCCTCGCGCGGACCACCACGGGGATCGGTGTGGACGGCATCATTCCGTTCCTCGGACTCGGCCAGGGCGTCAGCAGCGCCGGACTCGCGGGAACGAGCTCCTCGAACTACCAGTGGGGCGGCGTTGTGCCAACCACCGGTACGTCCGGGACCATCGCCGCGGGCCTGACCGCGAGCACAACCGCTCCCAACTACGTTGGAGGCCGCCCCTTCCAGCTGATTTCGCTGGAGCCGCTCACGGGGATCGCGCAGGAGTGGGTGACCTTCATCACCGACCCCGCGGTCAACGCTGCGCTGGCGTCCGCGACGGCTGAGGTGGGCCTCTACCAGGTCGTCTAGGGTAGGGCCGTTCGTACTGGGACCAACCCTTTCCTCCCCTTTTCCCGTGGCTGCTTGCTCTGTTGCACCCAGGCGGCTGCCGTTTCTGTGATTCTCGAGGGACGCTAGACGCCCCAACATATCCTCGCCATTCTCTGGGGGAAATC
>JASHUL010000190.1 GCA_030039995.1 Thermoplasmata archaeon | reverse complement strand
TGCTGCCGTGCGAGATACTGGAACAGTCGGCGCTCCCCTCGCGCCTCCGAGATCGCGGCCCTCACCCGGTCGATCGGGGCCCGGCTCAGCCGCGCGACCCAACCGAGGTCCGGGTCCGACTCGATCTGCATCGCGTTCCCGACCGGGTTCACTCGAGACCGGTGGTGTCCCCGACCCACTCGTGGACTTCCTCGATCTGGGGGCGGACGCCGCGGATCTTCGCGTACGCGGCCTTGAGGGGGATTCCCTCGGTACGATGCAGGTACCACGCGGCGGCGAGCGGCGACCGACGAACGCCGTGCCCGCAGTAGACGAGGACCGGCTGGCCCGCCGCCCGCGCGCGGCCGATGGCACGAGTGACCTCTTCGAGATTGCTTCGGATCGCCCGGTCGGTCCCCGCGTCGTAGACGGGGAGATGCGTCGCCGTCGGCATCGCCTCCTCGTCCTGGTCTCGGACACAGATCCGCGCGCCCTCGAACTCGGCGGCGTCCCGGACGCCGCCGACGAAGACCCCGGGAGCGACCTCGGAGGTCCCCCCGAGGCGGGGCTTCGGTTTCCCGACAGTGGTTTTCTCCGCGGAGGTCATCGATCGGCCGCGAGGGCCATAGCTCGGTCCGCTATTTCGCCTTCAGCCGCCCCGCGGCTCGCGGGGGGCCGAGGAGAATCGGTTTCTCGCTGCCGGACTGTCCCCGATTCATGGTCTCCACCGTCGACCTGATGGACTTCGTGCACGAGCTCCGGGAGGATTTCTTCGAGTGCGCGGCGAAACTCGGCTGGAAGGAGTTCACGAAAGACCGGGGCGTGAGCATGCACTCGTTCCGGGACCTCTTCCTCCACCTCGCGTACGTCGAGGAGCAACACGTCACGAAGTTCTGCGAGGGGAAGGTCGTGCCGTGGATGCGCGAGGTGATGCGAATCCCTCCGGACCAATACACGAGCATCGCCGCGGTTCGGAAGCGCCTGCGCGAGGTCCGGGCGATGGGGGATGCACGGTTCAAGAAGTGGAACTCGCCCGAGCAGCTCGCGCAACCTGCTGTCTGGGTCGCGAGCCGAAAGTACCCGATCCGACTCTCTCGCGACTCCGCACTCGCCCAGTGTCTGACCGAGCATCTTCTCCATCTCGGTGAGGTGGAAGGGATGCTGTGGCAGCTCGACATCGAACCGCCGTCGACGTTCTGGATCGACCGCCGTGTCCTCCACGGTAAGTGGCCCCCTCCTCGGTCGATGTTGGTCGGGGGCCGAGTCCTCCGGTCCCGCGCATCGCCGAAGGATCCGCGACGTCGGATTCCGGCCCCGCGGCCCCCCGGTCGAGGTCGGCGGGCCGGGTAGCGACCGCGTCCGTTCCGGCACCGGAGACTACGTCCTCCGAGGTCGCCACCGTGGGGGCTCCCGCCCCGGAGTTGCTAGGCGAACTCGCCCTTCGACCGGAGAAACTTGACGACGTAGCCGTCCGGGTCGTTGATCGTGAAGGCACGGCCGTACGGCCAGTTCCGGATCTTCGACTCGATCGTCACCTTGGCTTTCCGAGCGAGCTCGTAGAGGCGATCCACGTTCCGTAACTCGACGTTCACGATCACGCCCCCGCCGAGGGGCCCCTTGACCCACTCGTCGTAACCCGTGTACCCGCCGCCGGTCGTGCCCGTTTCCGCGATGCGGCCCAGCGCGATGACCGCACCCCCGATACCGACTCCCGCGTAGTCGAGTTTCCCGTCGTCGCCTTTCCAGGCCCACCGTTGGTCGAAGCCGAGCTTCTCGTAGAATTCGACCGAGCGATCGACGTCCTTGACGTTGAACATCACGCTGATTTCCGCCTTCATGGTCATCCGCCGCGCCGTTCCCAAGGGATGTGGATATTGGACCCTTCGCCCCCAGCGGGTCCGTCCTGCGACCGACGGATAAGTTGGTGGACCCGCGAGTCGGCGGGGATCGGCAAGTCCTATCGTGTCCGTCGTGGTGCGGAAAGTACGTCTCGATGAGGCCGGGGCTGGCACGCGCAGCGGTCTGGTGCGGCCTCGTGGCGTTCGTCCTCATCGGGATAGCCCTACTCCTGTTCGCCGTGGGCTTGTGGGGATTCGGCGTTCTGCTCGCGGTCGTAGGGGCCGTCTTCGGGGTCGTGGCCGGCTCCGCTCTGTGGTGGGCGGCTTTCTTGCCGCCGTCGAGCAAGGACTTGGGGCTCCAGGGGCTGGACGACGACGAGCCGGCGATCGACGAACCGGTGGCCGACCTCCCCCAGAACCCCCTGGACCGTGGGAATCGGTGAACCGGCCCCGGGACTCAGGGCTCCCACGCCGTCCGCCAGACGCGCCACAGCGAGCGCGGGTCGTCGAGGGGGTCTCCGTGAACCAAGATGAAGTCCGCGGGGCCGCCGTCACGGAGCGTCCCAGCTTCGGGCTCCCCGAGCAACTCTCCTCCACGATACGTAGCGGCCCCGAGCGCCTCCCAGGGCGCGAGTCCGGCGTCCACGAGCGCCTCGACTTCCCACGCGAGTTGATTCGCGCGGAGCGAGCCGCCGCCGAAATCCGTCCCCGCGGCGATCCGCACTCCGGCCGCGTGAGTTAGGCGGAGGCTCTCGAAGGCGGCGGCCCGGCGCTTCGGGAGGACTTCCTGGGTCCGCGCCGAAGCGACCGGAGCCCCCGGACTCGTCCGAGCGAACGTTACCCACGAGCGAAAGACCGCGAGCGTGGATACGTGGAATACGCCTTGCCGGGCCATGGTCTTCGCCAGCTCGGCGTCGATCGAGAAACCGTGCTCGAGCGAGTGGATTCCGGCCCCCACCGCGGCCCTCGCTCCCGGCAGGGTGCTCGTGTGGGCCGTCACGAACGCCCCACGGGACCGGGCCATCTCGATGACGGGACGGAGCTCGTCGGCCGTCCACGGCGACTCTTCGGGAACGCTCCCGTCGGGCGCCCGCGGACTGTCCATCATTAACTTCAGCAGGTCGGCGCCCTCGTCCAGCTGCTGACGGGCCGCGGTCAACATCTCCTCGGGTGTGCTCACGCTGACGGCGACCCCGGGGAGATAGCCGGTCTTCGCGATCCAGGTCCCCGCGGCCCGGACGTACGGCAGGTCGCGCCGGCCGCGCCAACGGTCGCGTACTCCGAGCGCGAGCGCGCGGTCTCGCCGATCGGTCGGGTCGATGCCCCGTGGCGATCCCACATCGCGGGCCCACCGCACCCCGGATCTCGAGAGCAATCGGCCGTTGTGCTCCGCGTTCGCGATGCAGGTTTCTGGCGGGTCGGTCCCCCGCTCGATCCAGTGGGACCCACCGGGCATCGTCAGGTGACTGTGGCAGTCGACGAGTCCGGGGACGATGGTGGATCCACGTGCGTCGACGACCTTCGTTCCCTCGCCCACCGGGGGCTCGCTCTCGGAAGGTCGGATCCACTCGATCCGATCCCCGGTGACGAGGATGCTCACTCCGGTCCGGAGTTGGGGGCTCTTACCGTCCGCGAGGGCGGCGCCACGATAGAGCATCGCCGAGCCCTTCACCACTCCCCCGTTCCGAGGGGGCCGAGATAGGGTTCCAACTACAAAATGGGGTTCGGCGGCCGGGCATTTCGATGGCCGGGCGGCACTACGATCGGTGGACTCCGGACTTCGTGACCCACGGGAAATTCCAAGGAGAGATGTCGGAAGAGCTCAAACCGGCGGCCCGCCAGGAAGTACGGGGCCAAGGGCAGAGGATCGGATGGAGCGCTCCGCACAATAGGCGCTTCGCTGCGGGTGACTGGCCGTTCGTCCACCGACGTTCGGGGTCTATAACGAGGCGATATGTTCCCGAAGGCGAGGTCACTCATGCCCTCGATCCTCGCGGACTCAGCGCAGCGCGCCAGCCGGTACCTGGACGGAGTTTCCCGACGGCCCGTCGTCCCCAGTCCCGAGGCCGTGCGCCAACTCGAGCGGCTCGAGAGCCCGCTAGCGGAGGCCGGCGAGTCACCCGAGCGAGTGATCGCTCAGCTCGACGAACTCGGGTCCCCCGCGACCGTCGCGAACGCCGGGGGCCGGTACTTTGGATTCGTCATTGGTGCCGGATTGCCGGTCGCGCTGGCGGCCAACTGGCTGGCCGGAGCATGGAACCAGAACGGCGCCGTCGAAGTGATGTCGCCCGTCGCCGCGCGCTTGGAACGCACAGCCATCCAGTGGATCCGTGAGCTCCTCGACCTCCCGAAGGGAGCGCGCGGCGCATTCGTGACGGGAGATACGATGGGCAATTTCGCAGGACTCGCGGCGGCGCGGCAAGAAGTACTGCGGGTCGCCGGCCACGACTTCGCAAGTCAGGGGATGAGCGGAGCCCCTCCGATCACGGTGATCGTCGGGGAGGAGGTGCACGTGTCCGTCATGCGCGTCATCTCCCTCCTCGGATTCGGAAAGGATCGGGTCGTCCGGGTCCCCGTGGACGGACAGGGCCGGATGCGGGCGGACCTCCTTCCCCGAATCGCGGGCCCAACGATCATCTGCACTCAAGCGGGCAATGTGAACACCGGGAGTTTCGACCCGATCGGCGAGATCTGTGACCGCGTTCGCGACACCGGGGCTTGGGTCCACGTGGATGGGGCGTTCGGTCTCTGGGCGCGTGCCTCGCCAACGCGCCGCCATCTCGCGGAGGGGGTCGACCGCGCCGACTCCTGGGCCCTGGACGGCCACAAGTGGCTCAACGTTCCGTACGACAGCGGGATCCTGTTCGTCCGGAACGGACCCGCGCTGCGGTCCGCGATGGCCGCCTCCGCGGCGGCATATCTTCCGACGACCGAGGACGGCGAGCTCATGGAGTACACTCCCGAGATGTCACGTCGGGCCCGTGGGGTGGACGCGTGGGCCGCCCTGCGCTACCTCGGACGCTCCGGAGTCGCCGATCTCGTTGAGCGCTGCTGCGTGCATGCCCGTCGGTTCTCCCAACGGCTGAGCGAAGCCGGATTCCGGATCCTGAACGACGTCGTGCTGAACCAGGTGATGGTCTCGTTCGGCAGCGACGACCTCACGCGTCGCGTCATCGCTGAGCTTCAGCAAGAAGGCACGTGCTGGTGCGGCGGAACCGTGTGGCACGGTACGGCGGCGATGCGGATCAGCGTCAGTTCCTGGTCCACTACCGAGGACGACGTGGACCGTTCCGTCGAGGCGATGATCCGGATCGCGAAGCTCGCGCGCACCTAGTGGTGCGTGCAACGACCGTTGCACAGATTGAAGGAGTCTCGAGTGAGCGTTGTTCGAGACTAGACGGCACGACGGACACACGTGACATTTGTTCGGGGCCTT
>JASHUL010000189.1 GCA_030039995.1 Thermoplasmata archaeon | reverse complement strand
CGAGGTCGAGGAGCGTCGCGTAGAGGCGATGGTTGAGCCGCTCCGCCGGGGACAGGGTCGCGGCATCGATCCGGCCGAGCCCCGCGGCGCTCTCGGTCAGGTGACGCCGCCGGCTCTCGATGCCGGCGGGAGAGTCGTCGGTCCAGCGATCGTTCTGACCCGGGAACCCGACGACCGTGGCGGTCTCGGGGCTCTCGACCATCCATCGGTTCCAGTCCTCCGCCAGGTACTCTCGGAACCGCCGATCCGCTTCGCTCCGTGGCCCCCCGCCGCCCGACCCGCTCCGCACTGGCGTCCCGCTCCGTCGCGGACGAGGCGGTACCCCCTTATGACGGGTCTCGGACCCCGGGGGGGCATCGCCCGCCCGCCCCGCTCGTGTCCTGGGGAACGAATGGTTGATACTGGGTGGGCACGCAAGCATCCCCGATGGGGCCCCGGACCGCCGTTCTCGCCGTGACCGTCGCGATCGTGATGGTGCTCAGCCTGCTGGTGCCGCTCGTGGGGGCCCGGTCGGCCCCGGCGGGCGGGGTCGGACCTCTCTCCGTCCCGGGGCATCCCGGCGTCGGGACCGCGGCGGGGATCGGCCCGGCCGCGAGCGCCTACGCCTTCATCTACGCCAACTGTACCGTGAGCTCGGGCGCCCCGTTCTCCGTGGAGAGCGCGACGCTGACCTTCACACTGGAGCACGCGTTCGCGGGCTCGATCGTCGACGAGTGCGCGGGGAGCACGCTGGACGGCGCCGGCTACGTGGTCACGTCCACGAATCCGTTCGCGATCCAGGTGAACGCGACCTCGAACGTGACCGTCGAGGACCTCACCGTCGCCGGGGACGCCAGCCAGGGCGTGCAGGTCCTGAACTCCACGGCGGTGGGCCTCTCGGGCGTCGCGGTGGGTCCGGGCGGCAGCATCGGGATCCTTGGCCTCGGCGACACGAATCTCACCATCCGCGGCGCGGCGCTGAACGCGACGAACACGAGCATCCAGCTGGAGGCTGTGCGGGGGGCGCTCATCGATGGGTCCTGGGTCGACGGCGCTCGGGATGCCGGGATCGTCGACATCGCGGACGCAAACGTGACGGTCGACCGGACGAACGGGATCGACAGCTACGACGCCCTCGAGGACGCCGGTTCGACGAACGACCGGGTCGAGAACAGCAACTTCTCCGGCTCCGTCTACGGCGTGGTCGGCGATCTCAGCAGCGGCCTCGTGCTCGACAACCTGAGCGCGATGGCGTGCGCCGCCGGCGTGACGCTCGTGGCAACGACCGGCGCCTCGGTGATCGACTCGAACCTCCGCCAGGCGGCCGACATCGGGTTCGAGGGGGACGCGGCCACCGACGTGACGCTCTCCGCCACGAACGTCTCCGGCTCCGGCGACGGCGTCGTGCTCGAGCAGAGCGGGGAGGTCCGGCTCCTCGGGGTCGATGCCGACCGCGCGGTGGACTATGGGTTCGACCTCGTGAACTCCTCGGGTATCGCGCTCGCGGACTCGTCGGCGTCCCACGACGGCTGGGACGGCCTGCGCGCGGTCAGCTCCTCGGGGGTCTCGAGCCTCGACGACCGGTTCAACAACGAGACCCAGGCCGGCGCCAACGGTTCCGAGCTGCTGCACGACGTCAACGTGAGCCTCACGGGCGACGAGGACCTGGGCGGCCTCGCGGGGGTGCTCGATGTCGACTCGTCGGACGTCCGCGCGACCGACCTCAACGTCAGCGACGACTACTTCGGACTGATCGCGGAGAACGACGCGGACGCGACGTACTCGGGGCTCACCGCGTACCACGTGACCGACGGCGCCGTGTTCGCAGGCACGTTCGACGACGCGCTCACCGGCTTCCGCGTCGTGAACGCGACCGGCCCGGGGGTGGAGGTCGAGTACGCGACCTCGCTGCTCATCGACGACTCCGTGGTGCGCCACGCCGACCTCGGGATCGACGTGGACGAGTCCTCGGCGATCAACCTCGTCAACGACTCCGTCCTCCGCACGCCGGAGGCGGTGGCGCTCGGCACCGTGCTGAACTCGACCGTCGACGCCCTCGCGGTCGTCAACGCCTCCACCGTGGCGCTCGCGGTCGAGGACTCGGTGGGCCTCGAGGTCGAGAACAGCAACCTGACGGGGAGCGCCCTCGGGCTCGAGCTCTCGGCCGACACGAACGATCGGTTCGTGGGCAACTCGTTCTACCGGAACGACCTCGACTTCGCGATCAACGCGACCACGATGTACGGCGGGGTCCAGCTGTTCTGGAACAACTTCGTCGACGGCGGGGGCTGGTCGGTCTCGGTCGGCGACGCGACGAACCAGTCGCTCGCGTTCGCGGACGGTTATCCGGGCGGCGGCAACTACTGGAGCAACTGGACGTCCCCGGACCTCGAGCACGGTCCGGGTCAGAACCTCTCGGGCCCGGACGGCATCGTCGACGTCCCGCTCCACATCCAGGGTCCGTTCTACGACCCCTACCCGCTCACGAACCCCACCTCCATCGCGGACCAGAGCGTGGTGTTCATCGCGACGGGCCTCCCCACCGGGACGGCCTGGTCGGTCGACCTCGGCGGGAGCGCGGCCTCGACGACGACCGACAGCCTGACCTTCTCGACGGGAGCGGCGGCCCGGGGCGTCGCCATCGGGTATGCCGTCAACGTCCCGTCCGGTTGGAGCGCCTCGAGCACGGGCGGGACCGTCACCACGAACGGCCAGTCCCAGGTGATCACGATCGAGTTCGCGGCCTTCACCTACAACGTGACGTTCCGACAAACGGGCCTCGCGCACGGCACGTGGGGCGTCAGTGTCGCCGGCGTCAACTACACGTCGAGCGGAGCGAGCCTCACGGTCGCGCTGGCGAACGGAAGCTACGCCTACCTCGTGGCACCCGTGGCGGGCTACACCATCGCCCCATCGAGCGGCACGA
>JASHUL010000188.1 GCA_030039995.1 Thermoplasmata archaeon | reverse complement strand
GTGCGCGCGTTCGACGAGGTAGATGCCGTCCTGGAAGACCCGCGGGTCGTAGTCTCGGATGTGGGTCACGCGTTCGATGTTCGCCGCGCTCTGCCCGACCTGTTCGACATCGTGGCCGCTGAGGACCACGAATTCGCCGTCGACGACCGCCGTCGTCCCCGGTCGCAGCCGGGTCGACCGCGGGTACTTCTCGCCGAGGAAGTTCTCGATCACGAGCTCCTCGCCCCGCACGGAGACCTTCATCGGAAAGTGCGCGGCGACGACCTTCATCCTCGCCTCCACCCCGACCGTGAGGCCTTGCGCGAGGTTCCGCACGTGCGCGACCCAGGTCCGCAGGAGCGCCTGCGAGCGCTTGCGGTCCGCGGGGATCTTGAGTTGGAGGGTGACGCGGCCCTTCGCGTTCGCGACCTCGATCAGGTCGGACGGGAACGGCCGGTCGACCTTGCCGAGCGGTCCCTTCGCGGTCAGGCGGCCCGGGTGGACCGCGAACGTCACGTCGGCGGGCACCTCGATCTCCTCGCGGGAGCGGTCCGGCTCAGTAGACATAGGCGAGCAGCCGACCTCCGATCTTCAGTTCTCGGGCTTCCTGGTGGGAGAGGACGCCGCGGTTGGTGGAGAGGACCAGCAGGCCGAAGTCCTGGGCGGGAAGGAACCGGGCTTCGTAGCGCTCGAGCCCGTCGTACGGCACCGCGAGCCGCGGCTTGATCACCCCGCAGGAGTTGATCCGCCGGGAGAGACGGACGTCGTACTTGCCGCCCCGGCCGGTCGGGACGAACGTGAACTCCTCGATGTAGCGGTGCTCGCGGAAGATCCGGAGGACCTCCGCGATCAGCTTCGAGGTCGGCGCGAGCTCGACGCTCGGCTTACCGTCCTGGTCGGCGTGACGGAGGGTGACGAGCGCGTCGTTGAGCAGGTCGTGTTGCATCCGTTCCCCTCCTACTGGTACTTCCGGAACCCGAGGTCCATCGCGACCTCGCGGAAGCATTGGCGACAGACGTGCAGGCCGTAGCGCCGGACGATCCCGCGTTTGCGGTCGCAGCGGAGGCAGCCGTCCTTCCGCCCGAAATGCTTCTTCGGTTTCGACATCGCTCACTCCAGCACGGTGATGTGGAACTGGGTCTCGAGGAAGGTCCGCGTCTCGGCCGCCGTGGATCGGATGGACCGGGGAATCGGACGGGACTGGTGCCGCCGCTGCCGGACCCGATAGCCCGCGCGTCCGAGCTCGACGGCGATGTCCATCCCATGGATCCCGATCTGCGGGTCGTACTTCATGCCGGTAAAGTCGGTGTAGTCGGCGATCCCGAAGGAGAAGTTGCCGTACCGGTCGATCGAGTCGACGTCCAGTTGCCGGTCCCGGGCCTCGAAGGCCCGGCCGAGGAAGTCGGACGCGGCGGAGCCCCGGAGCGTCACTTTCGCTCCGATCTCCTGGCCCTTGCGGATGCCGAAGTCGCGGTTCGTCGAATGCGACCGCGTCGCGATCGGCTTCTGGTGCGTGATCATCGCGAGGACCTTCTCCGCCTTCGTGCGGTTCTCCCCGGATTCCCCGACGCCGGCGTTGACCACGACCTTGATGATCCGGATCGCGCGGTGCGGGTTCGCGGCCACCGGAGGGGTCGGGGCCGGTGCGGCATCGGGCGCGGAGCTCATCGGTCGACCCCCTCGGCGATGGTGACCTCGGGCGCGGCCTGGCCGACGACGAAGACGTACTCCTTGACGGTCGAGAACCCTTCTTTGAAGTGCACGAGGTTCGGCTGCGAGGAGTTCCGCACCTCGACCCGCTCGACCCGGGCGAGCTCGCCGACGTGCGTGCCGCCGGCGACGTACGCGAGGGCGCCGCTCGCGAGCGGCAGGTGCTCGACGACCTTCTGACCGGGGACCTCCAGCTTGAGCGAGTCCCCCACCCGGTACGGGCTGTTCGCGGCGACCAGGAGGTTGCGCCCGTCGTGGAGCGTCACCTCGATGCGGCCGGCCCGGACGGCGTGCTTGAAGCGGACGCGCCCGAGTTTGACGGTCGCCTCCGCCGCCGGAATGGCGACGAGCACGAGCTTGCCGCGACGGTTCTTCACGACGCGGAAGTGGGCGTTCAGCGGCGCCGCGAAGGAGAGCGTATCCATCAGTCCGAGCCCCCGGTCGAGGTCTTTCGCGACCTTTCCGTCGACGCGCACGACGCCCGCCCGCAGGAGCAGGCGGGCCTCGCGCGCGCTCGCCACGAGGTGGCGAAGGTCGCGCAGCACGAGGAGGAGCGGGATCGACTGGTCTTGTGCGTGCGGTCCGGGGCCGGGCCGTTTGACCCACTTCGTCCCCTTACGAGGTACCGTCCAGGCGCGGGGAGCCGCCCGGCGCTTCAGGCGGAACGTCACGGGTCGGCCTCCGCTGCGTCGACATCGGCGGTGTCGCCCGCGGCCGGTGCCGCGGCCTTCGCCGCCCGCTTCGCCCGGGGCTTGGGGGTCTCGGGCTCGGGCTCGGCCGCCGGCGCGGCGGGTGCCGGGGCGCTCGCCTCCGTCTCCTCCCGCTCGGGGGTCTCGCCCCGCTCTTCGGGCGTGACGTCCTCGTCCGCGACCTTCAGGACGCGGCGGCGCCACGGGTCGGAGAGGTTGAGCCGCGTGATCACAAGGTGGCTGGTCCGGATCGGGAGCGGCTTCAGCTTGTCCTCGCCGGTCTTGAGCGTGACGTTGTCGAGAATGACGGAGTACCCGCGACGGTCGACCTTCGCGACCCGCTCTTCGCGACCGACGAAGCTACCGGAGAGCACGCGCACCGTGTCCCCCTTGCGCAGCGGCATCGACCGGGCATGGAACCGTCCCCGGAGGTCTTTCGACAGCGGCACGGTCATCCGTCGGCGCCGCTCGAACGGGCGCGCCGTGTAGACCGCCTTGCGCTGACGGCGGGGCGAATGGGGTGAGGAACGCATCGACCGACCCCCTCCTAGACGATGATCGACGAGGCGGCCGCGATCCGCGGCCAGCGCTCGGCGGCCTCCTTGGCGACGGGGCCCTTGATCTGCGAGCCCTTGATCTCGCCGGTCTCGGTGGTGATCACCGCGGCGTTGTCCTCGAACTGGAGACGGGTCCCGTCCGGTCGACGGAACGGTGCGCGGGCCCGAACGATGACCGCGTGGAGGACCTGCTTGCGCATCTCGGGCGTTCCCTTCTTCACCGAGACGACCACGAGGTCGGCGAGGCCGGCGCGCGGGTAGCGGCGGTGCGT
>JASHUL010000187.1 GCA_030039995.1 Thermoplasmata archaeon | reverse complement strand
TTCGGGTCGGTCTTCAACCTGATCCAGCAGATCGTCCACCCCCTGATCGACGCCGAGTTCCGCAACAACGCGGGCGAGAAGCAGGCGCTCGAGTTCGTGCGCAGCCGCTCCGGACTCCAGCAGGAGGCCCTCGACAAGGCGCGGATGGCGTTCCAGAAGTACCTCGTGGAGGCCCAGAACCTGTTGATCTCGTACATCCAGGTCGACGAGACGCTCCTCGCGACCCAGACGAACAAGGAGATCGCCGTTCAGCAGCAGGCGCAGTACGTCGAGCAGGCCGCCGCCGAGCGCCAGCGGATCTCCGTGCAGGAGATGACCGCGCGCGCGAACCTGCAGCCCGAGGTCGTCCAGGCCGACCTCCAGATCGTCATCAACGAGAACAACGCGAAGGCCGCCGTCAAGAAGGCCGAAGGCGAGCGCGACTCGATCCGGATCGTCGCCGACGGGAACGCAGCCGCGATCCGGCGCGTCGGCAGCGGGCAGGCGGACGCCTACCACGCCCAAGCCGACGTGATCGGGCCCGATCGCGTCGCCCTGATCCGCGTCATCGACCTGATCCAGGCCGGCCATCTGCGGATCACGCCCGACACCCTCGTGCTCGGGTCCGCGGGAGCGGACGGCGCGAACACGATGTTCTCGGCGTACCTCGCGACGCTCCTGCAGGCGAAGTCGCAGGGGTCGCTCCCACCGTACGTTCCGTCGAACGAGCCGGACTACGTCTCGCCGCTCACGGCCACCCCGCGGTCGACCGACGCCCCCGCGTCGGGGGCACCGACGCCGAGCGCCCCCGCGCCTCCGACTCCGGCCCCCGGGGGATCCCCGTCTCCTTCCGACGACATGGGTACCCCGCCGTCGAAGTCGACCGCGCGCCGGACCGCGAAGTCCTCGGACGCGTGAGCCGGAGCGGCGGGCGCGAGGCCGGGCCGCTCCCCCCGGGGCGGGTCGGACGGAGGGGGACTAGGTGCCGCCCTCGACGTCGGGAGCGCGGCGGCCCCGCGTCCGACCGAGTTCGATCAGGGCGACCAGCGTCTCGCGCGTCTGGTTCACGCGCGCGCGCCCCACCCGGGTGAGCAACTGCCGGTCGACGCGCTCGATCGCGCCCCGCGCCGCCGCGGCGGCGGCACGCCCCCGCTCGGTCAGCACAAGACGCACGCGCCGCCGGTCCCGCAGGTCCTGCTTCCGTTCGAGATAGCCGCGCACGACGAGCCGGTCGAGCACCTGGCTGACCGCCTGCTTCGACACGCCCATCCATCGCACGACCGCCTCGACCGAAGCGTCGCTCCAGCTCATCGTCGTGAGGATGAACCCGCCCGCCCGCGGAAGGTCGTCGCAGCCGATCTCCTCCTGCGCCCTCCGGACGGCCTGCCCGTACGTCCGGCGCGCGGCCCGAACGAGCGCGGACAACGGGACGTCCTCGTAGGAGTCGGGACCGGTCGGGAGCTTCGCCATTAGTCAATATTACAGACAGTCAAGTATATGAACTTCTCTTTCCGCTCGCGCTGGGGGCCGCCCCGGCCGCTTCGCCGGTCGGAAAGAAGAAGGAGAAAGGGTTGGACCGGAGCGGATTACCCGCAGCCGCACCCACCGGCGCCGCAACCGCACCCGCCCGCTTCGGACCCGCCGTGGCCGTGGCCCTCGGCCGGGGCTCCGAGCTGGGGAGCGTCGATCTTGAAACCGGTGGCGTTCAGGTCCTGGACGAAGTCGATCCTCGCGCCGTTCAGGAGCTCGGCGCTCAGGTCGTCGACGACGATCGAGAAACCGTCGACCTGGACGACCTGGTCCCCGTTGCGGGGCTTGTCGAACGCCATCCCGAACGACGGGCCGCGCGCCCCGCCCCCGCCGCCGCATCCGCACCCTCCGCCGCCGGAGCCGCAGCCACAGCCGCCGCCTCCGCCGGACTGAAGGTAGACACGGACCGCGGTACCGGGCGCCTGGCCCTTGATCAGGGTCCGAACCTGGTCCTGCGCTTCCCGGGTCACTTCCAATTTGATGCTATTACTATCGCTCATTCCTGGGGCCCTCCCTTGCTACCCCGAGATTCGTACCGGGACGGTGGTATAAAGGTTCGAGGCTCGGGCCGCCGCGCTACGCCGAGAACGACTTGCCGCAGGAGCAGGTCTCTTTCGCGTTCGGGTTGAAGATCTTGAACCCCGAGGCTTCGAGACCGAGCAGGTAGTCGACCTTCAGCCCCTCGAGCAGCGGCGCGCTCGCCTTGTCGACGACCACCGTGAGACCGTTCGACTGGAACGCAACCTCGTCGCCGGTCTCGCGCTTGTCGAACGACATGCCGTACGTGAGTCCCGAACAGCCGCCGCCCTGGACGTAGATCCGGAGCGCCGCACCGGGTTTGCCCTGCTTTTCCATGATCTTCATCACCTGCTCCCGGGCGTTGGGAGTGACCTCGATGGTGACCATGGGGGACCTCGACCCCTCTAGTTCCCGGAGGGCGTAAAAGACTTGGCTTGCGCGTGCGCCACCAGCGCACGTCGGCCGCCCGACGCTTATCTACGGCGGGGCCGTGCGCGCCGACGATGTGCCGACTGTTCGGTCTTCTTACGGACCGCGACGAGAAAGCGACGCCGTGGCTCGTCCGCTCCGACCGCTCGCTCCTCCACCAGTCGAACGTCAGCCCCGACACCGCGCAACCGGACGGCTGGGGGATCGGCTGGTTCACCGACGAGGGCCGGTCGCGCGTCGAGAAGGGGACCGGTCCGGCGTACGCGGAGGGGGAGCGCGAGCGGTTCGTACGGGCGGCCGAGGACGCCGACGGTCCGCTGGTCCTCGGCCACCTGCGCCACGCGAGCAATCCGATGAACTTGCCGCGCGAGCAACTGATCGGACTCGAGAACTCCCAGCCGTTCGACACCCACACGACGATGTTCGTCCATAACGGCTCGATCCCGTTCCCGACGGAGACCCGCCCGTTCCTCGGAGTCCACGAACCGAAGGTGAAGGGCGTGAACGACAGCGAGGTGCTGTTCTGGCTGCTCTACCGGAACACGGAGGAGCACGGGGACCCCCTCGGCGGCTACGTGCGCACGGTGGAGGACCTGGTCCGCGTCTGGGAAGCCGAGGGACGTCCGGCGATCCCCCCGTTCTCGGGCCTCAACGTGATCTTCACGCGCGGACCGGACGAGCTGTGGGCGTTCGCCCAGTGGACCGGCGACCACGGCTCCGGCCTCTTCGACGAGCGGCGACGGTACTTCGAGATGGCGTACGCCACCACGCCCCACCGCGTCGTCGTCGGCAGCGAGCCGTTCGACGGACAGCCGGGAACGTGGCGGTCGCTCCCCAGCGGCTACTACCTCTCGGCGAAACGGGAGGAGGGCCACGTGACGGTGCTCACCGGACGCACTCCGATCCCCGAGTCTCTCGAGATCCGGCCGTCGCCGACGTAGCCGCGGACGCGGGGGGGCGGCCGCGGTCGGGGACCTCGGATGCCGAGCGAGATGCTCTCCGGGCCGGACCTGGGCGCGGGGTTCCTTCACCAGCTGACGAGCGACCGCGACGGGGAGCGGACGACGTTCACGTACCACGCGCAGGATGGGGGGCAGGACGCGAACGGGCCCCCGAAGGGTCCGCTCGACGTCTTCGGCTTCGTCCACCCAACGACCCCCTGCCAGTTCGGTGGCCCCCGTTGCTGGCACCGCCGATTCCTCGTACCGTTCTCCGAGACGCCGCGGGTCCGGCAGTGCTACAATCGCTGCCGGTTCGTGCTGCAAGCGATGGTCGACCAGGTCTATGCCGGCGCGTCCGTTCCGATCGAGGCGGCGCTCCGGGAGGTCATCGGGCGGCTGGATACGCCCGAGAACCCCGGGTGGGACGACTGGTTCGTCGGGGGCTCTGCGGCCGCCTGGCTGCTCGGAGCGAAGGTCGCGCCCCGGGACATCGACCTCGGCACGAGCCGCGCCGGCGTCGACCGGCTCGGCGGGCTCCTCGCCGATTACCTGATCGAGCCGGTCGGCACGACCGATTGGCCCGTCGCGGGGATCGTACGGGGCGCCCGGGCGTTCGTCGGGACGCTGGCCTCGGGGTCCCGGGTGGAGTGGTCGGTCCCGCTCGACCCCGCCGCGGACCCTCCGCTCCACGAGTGGAGCGGGCGACCGGGGGAGGCCCGCCTCACGACCGCGAGGTTCTCGGACCGGGAGGTCCGGGTCAGCCGCCCCGAGTACGCTCTCGTGCGCGCCGCCGAGAAAGGGTCGAGCGACCGTCTTCCCGCCCTGACCGAGCTCGTTCGAAGGGTGGGGCCCGACCGAGAGCTGCTCGACGCCCTGCTCGGGCGCTCCCGCCTGACTCCCGCCGCCCGCGCCGAGATCCGACACACCGTGGTCGGATAACCGGAGGGCGCGGGCCGGTTCCGGTCGAGCCGCACCTTCATAGCCTCGGTCCCCGGGGTGGGGACCGATGCTAGCCCCGAAGGTCGCCACCCCGGTCGCCGAGCACCTGACGCCGCACGACCTCGTGACGTACTTCCGATGCCCGTACGAGATGGAGCTCGTCCGCGCAAACCATGCCCGCACGGTCACGGGCGGGCCGGGGGTCGTGCGCACGCCGCCCGACGTCGTTCCGCTGCGGCACTCCCCGATGTTCGCCCCGCCGATGGGCCGGGTCGTGGTGACCGAGGGACGGCTCGACCTCGAGGAGCGCGACGTCCTCGTCTACGAAGACGAGGGGGAAGACGACCTCCCGGTGCTGTTCCCGCCCGAACGTGTCCGTCTCGACAGCCGGTTCCGCAACGGGGGCCGGACGCTCGTCGACCGGGAGCTCGGGCTCGCCGGCCGACCCGACCTGATCGTCCAGCGGGCCGATGGTTCGCTCGTGCCGGTGGAGTACAAGGAGACCCACCTGTTCGTCGGGTACCACGAGGCGCACGGTCGCCTTTTCGACACCGTCCAGGTCGTCGCGGAGTGTCGACTCGTCGAAGCCGCGTTCGGCAAGAAGGTCCCGTACGGCGTCGTCCTGTACGGGGACGAGGCGGGGGGCGGGCTGCACGAGGGATGGGTCCGGATCCCGTACGGCGAGCCCGAAGCGAGCTGGTTGCGGGTCGCGCTCGAGCAGGTGCGGGACGACCGTGTCCGAGCGCCCGTCCCGAGCGAGCGACACTGCGCGGGATGCGAGCCGAACGCGGAAGGCCAGTGCCGGTTCGCGGTCGCGCGGTACGAGGGACCGCACCACCGCTCCCTCCTCGCGGCGACGCCGCGGAGCGCCTGAGGGCGCTCGAGCGGCTCGCTTTCGAAGTCGTTAAGTAGCGGGGCCCTGTCCTCGTGGGGCCGTGCCAGGGCGTTGCCCGTCGGTCGGTACGTGCACCCGCGGAGGCCCGGGCCTCACCGGGGAAGGGCGAGGGTCCGACCGCCCCTGGCGATCGGGCCGATGACGCCGATCACACGCGTTCTGGACGCTTGTCAAGCATAATCAGTGTAGCTGACTCCTGTCAGTTGAGGAATGGCTAGGCTCGGGCGCCGAGGAAGGTCGTGCCAAGCTGCGATAAGCGGTGGGTAGGCGCAAGGAACCTGTGATC
>JASHUL010000014.1 GCA_030039995.1 Thermoplasmata archaeon | reverse complement strand
TCTTCCTCGGTACGACGTAGGTCGACGAACACCGTCTCGGGCGAGACGGCCGTCCGGTGGAGCCCGACCTGTTCGAGATGCCAGGCGTGACCCGCGCTCGGTCGGATCATCGCACTGTCGATGACCGTCACGCGCTCGAGCACGGCCCGACTGACGAGGTCCCGAACGGGGTCCTCGAAGCCGGGACGGAAGAGGGGACCGCCGATCATCTCGAAATGGCGGGCCGGCAGGCGGCGCTCGATGGTCAGCCGAGCGCCCCCGACCAGCCGCTTCTGTTCGTCCCGCACCATGACGAAGGACGTCCGAATCCCTTCTTCCGCGTCGACGCGCCAGGAGTCGTACCGCTGGCCGATTCCGGGGGGTATCGGGGTCGCGTCCACGAGCCCTTCCCACTCGGCTCGGTCGGTGGCTCGCGGGTCGCGGTGGCTGACGCGAAAGTCCTTCGCCCGGGGCGGGGGAACCCCCGGCAGCCCGGTCCCGGGCCCCACCGCAACCTCCTCGGACACCGACGAGGGGCACCCAAACGGGGATTTTGCGCTTCCGGGAGATAAAAAGGCCGGCCCTTGGGGCCGGGGAGCAGCCATTTCTACCGGAGCGCATGCCCGCGGGCGGGCGCATGGGAGACCGCGCGGTCGTCGTCTCGAGGACCCCGTTCCGGGTCACGTTCGCCGGCGGCGGCACCGACCTTCCCGAGTACTACCGGGCCCACGGTCCGGGCGCGTGCGTGGCCGGCACGATCGACCGGGGGATCTTCGTGATGATCGTGGAGAACTTCGTCGCGTCCGAGATCCGCGTCAGCTACCGCATCACCGAGGATGCGCTGCGGAGCGTGGACGAGATCGCGCACGCCACGATCCGGGAGGCCCTGCGGCTCCTCAAGATCCCCAGCGGGATCCAGGTGATCACGGCCACGCAGATGCCGTCGCGCGGCACGGGGATCGGCTCGAGCAGCAGCTGCGTCGTCGGGGCCCTCAACGCGCTGCACGCCTGGCGGGGGGACCGCGTCGGTCCTCGCCAGCTCGCCCGAGAGGCGGTTCGAATCGAGCGAGAGATCCTGCAGGAGCCGGGGGGTATCCAGGACCAGTACGCCGTCGCCTACGGCGGACTGAGCCTCATCACTGTCGAGCGCAACGGCGGCGTCTCCGTCCAGTCGCTGTCGCTCGACCACGACGGACTCGAGGAGCTCAACCGGCAGCTCTTGCTGTTCTACACGGGGGTGGAGCGCTCCTCCGCGACGATCCACGCGCGTCAGACCAGCGCCGTGGGTGATCACCTCGACGAGTACCGACGGATGCGCGAACTGGCCCTGGAGACGGTCGGAGCGATCGAGAAGCTCGACTACGGGCAGCTCGGTAGGATCATGGACGAGAACTGGTCGCTCAAGTGTCGTCTCACGGACGGCATCTCGAGCCCGGAGATCGACCGTTGGTACTCGCTCGCGAAGCGCGAAGGGGCCCTCGGAGGGAAGATCCTCGGTGCGGGCGGAGGGGGCTTCCTGTTCCTCCTAGCGCCCCCGGAGAAGCACGCGGGTATCACTCGCGCGCTGAGCGGCCTCGGTCTCGTGAGGAAGCCGATACGGCTCGCGATCGACGGGAGCTCGATCGTTTTCCAGGAGTGATTCGACGAGCCCGACCGGCCCTGGGCGGGGGAACTCGGCCGGGGACACCGCGACCGCGCTCTCGCGCTTCGGACCCTACACCGTCGCTCAACGGTGCGTCGGCCAGCCCAGCCGGTCGAGCTCCTTCAGGATGTATCGTGCGGAGTCCCGGGGAGCGAGGCGTACCGTGTCCACCCGGATCTCGGGGGTCGTGGGCGGTTCGTACGGGTCGTTCACTCCGGTCATCTCCTTGATCTCGCCCGCCCGGGCCTTCTTGTACAGCCCCTTCACATCCCGCTGCTCGCAGACGTCGAGCGGCGTCGAGATGTAGATCTCGACGAACCGCCCGATGTCCTGCCGGGCGCGCGCCCGCGAGGAAGCATACGGCGAGATCAGGGCGACGATCGGGATCACGTCGTTCCGCGCCAGGACCTTGGCGACGTACGTCACCCGAGCCGCGTGCGTCTCGCGCGCCTTTCGTCCGAAGCCGAGGTCCGAGCTGAGCCCCTGTCGGATCTCGTCGCCGTCGAGCAGTTCGACGTTCCATCCTCGTTCGCGCAGCAGCGGCGCGAGCTCGCGGGCGATGGTGGTTTTACCGGCGGAAGGCAGGCCCGTCAGCCACAGACAGAATCCGCGATTGGCCATGTCGGGTCGGGCCCGCGGACGCACAGAGCTTAATCAGGCTTTGCCGAGAGATGGCGCCGACTTCACGCGCCGGCGCCGGGTGCGCTAGCGAAATTCCTCGATCGCTCGCCCCTGCATCTCGGGAGGCACGGGCAGCCCCATGAGCGCGAGGAGCGTCGGCGCAACGTCGATAATTTTCTGCGACGGACCGAGCCGGCCCGCGCCCGAACGGACTCCCGAGATCGAGTAGATTCCCTCGAACGAATGGACGGAGTCGTCGGGGCCGGTATCGTTTTCAGGGAGGAAACGGGAAAGATGCCCCATCGTGCCGGCCGACCGCCACGACGAACCGCCGAAGTAGACCATGAGGTCCGGCGCGTCCCCGCGGACTTCCCGATAGACATCCCGTGGAGCGAGTACCTCCACGCCGAGCGGTTGCCCGTCGGGACGCCGAATCGACCGGAGGTCGTCGGTGAGCTGCCGTTGAAACGCGGGAAGTTCCTCGGGCGGGATCACCCCCTCGGGCTCGCGGCCGCGCACGTTGAAGAAGATTCGCGCGTAGTAACCCCCGGCCCCCCACGCGCGGGTCTTCGACCAGTCGACCTCGAGGTCTTCGAGCGGGGTTCCGGGCGGCGGGCTTTCCGCCCGGATCGTCAGGTACCCGCGTTCGAGAAGCCAGTCGTTGATCGCGAACCCGCCGGCCATCGCCTGGCTTCCGTGGTCGGAGAGCAAGAGTACCCTCACGTCGTCGGGGACACCGTCCAACAGCTGCCCGATCTCGGCGTCGAGGTGCGCGTAGTACTCCTCGACGATCGAGCGGAACCGCGCGTTCTCTTCGTAGCGGGGGTGTTCCGTGTCGAAGTACTTCCAGAACGTGTGATGGAGCCGATCCGGTCCGATCTCGTGGAAGGCGAAGAAGTCCCACGGCTCCTTCGCCCACAGGTGACGGGCCACTCGAAAATGGGCCGCCGTCATCGCGAGGAGCTCGGTCCCGATCCGTTCCCGGTCGTCGCGCCGGAACGGAACGTCGAAGGAGTACGGGCCGGCGACCCCATCGAGCTCCTCCCGCAGCCCGACCGGTGTAACGAAATCCGTCGCGCTTCCCGGCGTTAGAAAGTCGGAGACGTAGACCCCATTCACGGACGGCGGAGGATACCCCGGGGGCATCCCGATCACGCACACCCGACGCCCGACTCGGGAGAGCCGGTCCCAGAGCATCGGTTCGCGCGCGGTGCGCGACGTCGGAATGTACAGGTCCCAGTACGTCCCGGGCCGTCGGTGACGGAAGCCGTAGAGCCCGAGGGTCCCGGGGTCCATCCCCGAGAACATCACCGCCCACGCGGGGACGGTGATCGGGGGGTCGCAGCTGGTGAGCGTCCCGTAGGCGGAGCGCGCGAGCAGCCGCTGGACGTTCGGCATCCTCGGCAGGAATCGGTCGAACAGCAGCGTCGGAGGGACCGAATCGAGACCGATCGCGAGCACTCGGGCAGAGGGGCCGGGCACGGTCGCTTCGACCGCGGGAGCGAGATAACCGTGACGTGGGCCGTGCGCCCGTCCCGGACCGGACGGTCGCGGTTCGTCGCCCCATTCCGGGACGGCGGGCTCCCGCCCCGCGTCGTCCTGCTTTTATGGCCCGCCCGGTACGCTCGGCGCATTTCCTGCGCACAGGGAGCTCCCAACATGGCAACAATTGCACGCGGGCGGCCGAAGACGAAGTTCTTTCCGGCGGAGGTTCCGAGCCCCCGTCGTCCTCGAACGACCGGATTGACCCACGTGCTCGACCGGCTCGTTCCGCAGCACGACGACGAGCTCGCCTACCTCGCTCCGTACATGGACATCATGAAGACCGGATGGGGGCTTCCCGTCCTGCTCCCTCGCGAGACCCTCCGGGCCCGAGTGAAGAAGTGGCACGACTTCGGTCTCGAAGCGTCGACCGGTGGGACGCTCATCGAGTACGCGTTCACCCGCGACCAGGTACCGAAATTCCTCGACGAGGTCCGCGAGATCGGATTCGACCTGGTCGAGATCTCGAACGGTATCATCGAGCTCTCTCCGGCGCAGATCGAGAGCCTCGTCAGCGAGGCACGCGCCCGCAGCTTGGACTATCTCATCGAGGTGGGCAAGAAGGACACGCACTATCAGCTCTCGATCAAAGAAACCCTCGCGGGGATCGCCCACGCTCGTAGCCTGAAGCCGCGAAAGGTGATCGTCGAGAGCCGGGAGTCGGGCCGCGGCGTGGGTATCTTCGACAGCGAGGGCGTGATCAAGTGGGACTGGGTTCGGGCGATCCTCGCCGAGCACCCCGCCGAGGAGTTGATCTTCGAGGCGCCGATGGAATCCCAGCAGATCCAGATGATCCGCGAGCTGGGCGCCGACGTGAACCTGGGGAACGTCGCGCTGCGCTCTGTCGCACCGCTCGCTACCGAGCGACTCGGCCTTCGCGGAGAGACGTTCGGGGAGATCCGGACCGTGAAGGGGGTGAGCGGGCCCCCCGCCGCGAAATTCCTGTTCTTCCTGCTCGAGACCTATCACGGGCTGGACCAGACCCAGCTCGCTCAGATGTCCCGCCTCCCGCGGCGCACGGTGCAGAGCGCGCTCGACTCGTTGCGTCGCCAGGGCCTAGTGCAGGAGTCGGTCTCCCTCCACGACTCTCGGCGGCGGGAGTACCGGCTCGCGTAGCCCGAAACGCCATTTGTCCGGGCGGACTGCGTACGTCGGTGCCCCCGTGGCGAGCCTCTCGATCACGCCCCCCGGCGTCCGCGTGGCGGTGGTCACGGGCGCGACGTCGGGGCTCGGCTACGAGATTGCGCGACGCCTCGCCGGGGCCGGGTTCCAGGTGGTGGCCGTCGGCCGCGGCGAGGAGCGCACCGCACGGGCCGCCGCGGAGATCGCCCGCGGAACCGGACGCGCGGACGTCGGCGCGATCGGGGTCGTCGACCTCGCGCGACCGGGCGACGTCCGCGACCTCGCGACGCAGCTGCTCGCCCGGTACCCCAAGATCCACGTTCTCGTCAACAACGCCGGCGGACTGTTCACCCGCCGGGACGTCACCCCGGAGGGTCTGGAGCGAACGTTCGCGCTCAATGTCCTCGCTCCGTACCTCCTCACCGCGCTCCTCGGGGAACGGCTCCGGGCGAGCGCCCCGGCCCGGGTGGTGAACGTCGCCTCGGCCGCGCACTACCGGCAGACGGTCGATTTCGACAACCTGCAGGGGGAACGGACGTTTCGAGGGTACCGAGCGTACGGGCGTTCGAAGCTCGAGCTCCTTCTCCTCACTCGTGAGTTCGCGCGGCGCTGGGCGGGTACGGGGGTGACGGTGAACGCGGTGCATCCCGGGTTCGTGGCCTCCGGGTTCGGTCAAAACAACGGGGGCGGGATGGCGTTCGGGATCCGCCTCGCCGGCTTCCTCTTCGGTCGGAGCGTGCGCCGGGGCGCCGAGACGCCCGTGTGGGCCGCCACCGACCCCTCCCTCGCGACCGTCACCGGGGAGTACTTCTCGAACCGCCACGTGTCCCGGGGGGACCCCGCATCGCGCGACGGGGTCGTCGCGGGTCGACTCTGGGATGTGTGCACGGACCTCGTCGGGGGCACGGCGATCGCCGCGGCCCCTTGAAAGAAAACGGCTAAAACCCGAACGCTCGTGATTACGGGTGTTCGCATGTCCGCGCAGGCGTCCGAGCTCCGCAGTCCCGACTGGTTCCGCTCGGTCGTGTTCTACGAGCTCCCGATCCGGTCGTTCTTCGATTCGAACGGCGACGGGATCGGGGACCTTCCGGGCGTTCGCGCGAAG
>JASHUL010000186.1 GCA_030039995.1 Thermoplasmata archaeon | reverse complement strand
GGGTGACCTTCTTCCCCTCGGCGTAGGGGATCATCCGGCGGGCGGAATCGAGCAGCTCCTCGATCTCCGGTCGCGTGAGATCTCGGATCGAGATCACGTCCCGGCCGCGGAGCGACATCCGGGCCGCGAGAGGGGTGGCCGCTTTAAGGACTTCCCGAGGGCGCGCGACCTCCGGCGCCCTCCACCGTCCGGTCCGCGTCGTTCGCGGGGCCGGTCACGGGCCCCTCCCACGGTCGGGGGGACGCCGAGGTCGGGTTCACTGCGCCATGCGAGGATACAGTCGGGACTCGACGACCGTCAACAGCACGGTGACGCCCAACAGGACCGCGAAGTCGACCCAGAGCGGATAGAGGCCGGTCTCTCCCGGAAGCATCAGGGTCCGGAGCGCGTCCACGAGGTAGGTCAACGGGTTCGCCAGCGCGATCGGGCGGAGCCACGCCGGCATCACCGAGAGCGGGTAGATCGCGCTGCTCGCGAAGAACAGCGGCATCGTGAGCAGTTGACCGATCCCGAGGAACCGCTCCTGCGTCTTGACGATGCTCGCGATGATCATCGAGAGGGTCGAGAAGAGGGCGGCGCCGAGAATGATCGCGACGACCACGCCCGCGAGCGCGAGCGGATCGAAGTTGAGCGCGACGCCGAGCCCGAGAGCGAGAAGGATGACGATCAACGCCTGGGAGAGGCCCCGCATGCTCGCGGAGAGACCCCGCGCGCCGACCAGGATCACCCGGGGCGTCGGGCTGACGAGGAATTTCGTGATGATGCCGAGCTCCCGCTCCCGGATCGAGGCGATGCCGTAGAAGATCGAGATGAACAACACGCTCTGGGCCAGGATCCCCGGCGTCAGGAACTGGAGGTACGTGTAGGGCGCCGTCGGGATCACGTGGATCGACGAGAAGACGCCCCCGAAGATGATCAGCCACAGCGCCGGCTGGACCGCACGGAACAGCAGCTCGGAGGGGTCGTGGGCCAGCTTCCGCGCCTCGAGGCCGAAGATCGCGACGCCCTGCCCGAGCCCTTCCGAGATCGTCCGACCGATCCCGCGGGGGGCGGGAGCGATCGGAGGACTACTCGAGACGAACTGCGACACGTCGCGTCCTCCCGGCCTCGCGATATCCACCGCCGGCCATCTCGACCTCCTCCCCCGCGTACTTCGTGAAAACGTCCTGCAACGTCGCGTTCGGGGCCCCGAGGCTCGCCTTGAGCGCCGCGGGCGTGCCGAGCGCCACGACCTTTCCCCGATGCATTACCGCGATGCGCTCGCAGAGTCGGTCGGCCTCCTCCATGTAGTGCGTCGTGAGCATCAGCGAGGTGCCGTAGTGACCGCGCAGCCGTTCGATCTGCTCCCAGACCGCGTCCCGCGCGAGAGGGTCCAGCCCGACGGTCGGCTCGTCGAGGAACAGCACGCGCGGTCGATGCATCAGGGCCTGAGCGATCTCGAGACGACGGATCATTCCGCCGGAGTAGTTCTTGACGAGCTCGTCGGCGACGCCCGAGAGCCCCATGAACTCGAGCGCGTCCCGGATCCTTACTTCCCGCTCCGCCCGGGGGATCGAGTAGAGCCGCGCGAACACCCAGAGGTTCTCGTACCCCGATACCTGCGCGTCCGCCGAGATCAGTTGCGGCACGTAGCCGATCGAACGTCGGACTTCGGCGGGGTCTCGCCGTAGGTCGTACCCGGCGATCGTCGCCTCGCCCGACGTCGGCGGAAGCAACGTCGTCAGCATCTTGATCGTCGTGGTCTTTCCCGCGCCGTTCGGACCGATCAGTCCGAAGATCTCCCCCGGCTCGACGCTCAGCGTGAGGCGGTCGACCGCGGTGAACTCACCGAACCGGCGGGTGAGCTCCTGGGTCCGGAGAATCGGGGACGACGAAGAGGAGGACATTCAAGACCGCCTCGCGAAGACCCCGCGCTAATATTGTTGGCTCGCGCCGAGGGCCGGCCCGACTCGATCGACGTCCGTACCGGCATCTTAAACGTCTCAGCGCGAACGGGTTCCGCCCTCCGGGCGGGACGAAATCTCGCGGTCGTGGGGCTCCGAACGAGTCGGAGCTCAAGGAAAGCTCGAATATCCGCGACGGACGTTCGTCGGGCCGCACTGTGAGCGTCGCCCCCCGAGCCCGCCGGGAACTTTTGCGCCGTCTGCGTCGGTCCCCCGAGCCGTCGATCCGCTGGCGAACTCGGGTTCGCGTGCTCGGAGAGCCGCCCGAGCGACCGAGCGTCCGTTCGTTGGAGCGGGAAGTTCGGCGGTCCGCCCTCGTCCACCGCCTGCTCACGCGAGGACGCCAGCGATTCGTTACGGGGACCCACGGCGGAATCTACCGGTACTGGCAGGGAATCCATTGGGCACTGACGGCGCTCGCCGACATCGGTTACCCGGACGGTGACCCCGCGCTGCGACCGTTGCTTGCACGCTCGCTCGGCATGTGGTCGGCTCCGACGTACGACCGAACCGTGCGCGCGGAACCCACGTCGATTCGTGGCGTCCGATCCGGGGTCCCGTTCCTGAATGGACGATATCGCCGATGTGCCTCGCAGCAGGGCAACGCGCTCCTCTACGCCTCCCGACTGGGGAAGGCCGAGGCGCCGGCCGCGCATCTGGCCGAGCTGTTGAGCCGATGGCAGTGGGACGACGGCGGTTGGAACTGCTCCCGGTCTCCGACCGCGCACGTCTCCTCCTTCATGGAAACGCTCTCCCCGATGCGGGGGCTGGCGGCGTACGCGTCGGTGAGTGGGTCCGAGTCGGCCCGCGCGACGGCGTCTCGCGCCGCGGAGATCTTCCTCGAGCGTCGGATGTTCCGGCGGCGGAAGGACGGCCGAGTGATGCGGCCCCGGTTCCTGCAGCTCCACTATCCGCTCTACTGGTACTACGACGTGCTCGGAGGGCTCAAGGGGACGGCCGAGGTCGGGCGGGTCCGAGATCCCCGCTGCCGCGAGGCGCTCGACTGGCTCGAGGAACGGGAGCTGCCCGGCGGCGGTTGGCCGGCCGACGCGCGGTTCTACCGAGTCTCCGACTCGTACGAATTCGGCGCCGAGTACGTCGATTGGGGTGCCCCGTCCCGGCGCACGGCGAACGACTGGGTGACGACCGACGCCCTATTCGTGCTCGCGGCCGCGGGTCGCCCGGTGGAATGAAACGGTTCGCGTCCGAGCGTTTCCGCTCGCGCCGTCGCCGACCTCAAGAGGAGGTCCCGGCCTGCCAACGTCCGGTATGGGCGCCAAGTTCCAACTCGTGATCGACTGCAAGGACCCCGTCCGAATGTGCGCGTTCTGGGCGAGTGCGCTCGGGTACGAGCCCGAGCCGCCCCCGGCCGGATTCGCTTCGTGGGACGACTACTGGATCGACCTCGGACTGCCGCCAAGCGAACAGCAACCGACGCCCGATCGCCTCAGGGACCCTACGGGCCGGGGCCCTCCGATCTGGTTCCAGGTCGTCGACGAGCCCAAGACTGTCAAAAACCGCGTCCACTTCGACCTCGCCGCCAGCGGGGGCCGTACCAACCCTCTCGCGGTCCGGAAAGAGCGAGTAGAAGCCGAGGCCGCTCGACTCGTACGCCTCGGGGCCCGCCGAGTCGAGGCGTATTCCGAGGAAGGGGTCGATCACTACGCGGTGGCGATGCGAGACCCCGAAGACAACGAATTCGATATCAACTGAACCGGAGCCGGATTCACTGACTCCCCCCGCGCCGTACCGCGACCGCGCGCGCGGGCTCGCCGCCCGTCTCAGTAGGTCTCCAGGGTCAAACCGGATACTCGAGCGAAGTCGGTGTCCCGGGTCAACAGTTGAGCGTGGTGGTGCTTCGCGGTTGCCGCGATGAGAAGGTCGAGCGTGCCCACGGGCTCGCCCCGTCGCAAGCACTCCCCACCCAAACGGGCGGCTTCTATCGCGATCGGCTCCGTGATGTCTAACACCTCCAGTCCGGCGACGAACCGAAGCGCTTGCTCGAGACGTCTCCCGCCTAGGTGGAAGGCGCCGGCCAGGAACTCGGTCAGCGCCGGCGCCGGGATGGCTAGGCTATCGCCCCGAGCCGACAGGTCCTCGGCCTTCTGGAGCGCCCGGGGCTCCCCGTTCGCAAGGTCGATGCAGAACGCCGAGTCCAGGCACTTCACGGATTGCCCCAGGTTTTCCGGATTCTCTCGGCTCGCCGTCGGTCGCCCTCCCGTAGTTCCGAGTAGGCTCGGTCGAGCTCTCGACGTTCCCTCCGGGTCATATCGCTCCACATACCCCCGAACGATGTGATCGGCTGGCGGGGCCGGGCGAGGCGTTTCACCGCATCGCTGAAGCTCTCGTCGCCCCGCTTTTGGCGCTTCAACAATTCGTAAGCCTCGGTGTCCAAAGCCACGGTCTTGGTCGCCATGATTCTGCATCTAAGACATGTAGATTAAACATGTTGCTCTTGCACAAACTGGCCGGAGAGTTCGGGAAGGACTCGTACGGCGGGGTCGGCGGCCGACCGCGTCCCCCGCGAGACGAACCGAGACGCGGGTCGGGATCTCCCGTTCGGGGCCCCTTCGACCTCGAGAATTTCGAGCGTCCGACTACGGTCGATAACCGGCCGGGTTTTACCCCGGCCGGGCCAGGTCGTGGTAGTAAGCCCCATTCTGGTTCAGGCAGCATTCGACTGCGCGCTCTCCTCGGCGGTCGGGGGAACGCTTCACACCGCCGGTCAGGGCTTGCTTCCGGGGAGGCGGCCGTTTCACCATGTCCCGATGGAACCTCCGGTGCGACACCTTCACCGTACCATCGGGCTGTGTCGTTGCTGCTCCGGAGCTCGGACTCTCGCCCGTCGGGTTCCCACCCGACCCCGTGTTCCCCGAAGTGGGGACTTTCCTCAGCGGCCGGCCGTTGCCGGCTCGGTCCACCGTCAGCTGCCCTCCACCTCCTGGCGCTCGACGCACGACCGCTCGGACGGAAAAACTCTCGCACGTCGTCGGTAAGCGGGAAGAACCCGGGTGCGGTCGGTACCCTGTGCTCCCGTCCTCCTCCCGCGGCGCATCTCCCGCGGGACCGAACTTGATCCCCTGCCTGCTCCTGAGGAAGGGACAGGTCTGCCTTCCCGGGCCGGACGGCCCGCTCCCGGCCCGGCGGAACGACGGTCGCGCGTTCGACATCTTCGACGTCATCGACGCGCTCACACCGTCGTACTCCCTGCTCTACCTGGCCGACCTGGATGGCCTCGAGCGGAACGACCCGCAGCTCGAGTACATCCAGGAGCTTTCGCGGGACATCCCGCTCTGGGTCGATTCGGGGGTCCGGCGGGCGGACCAGGCGATCGACGTGATCGTCGCGGGCGCTCAGCGCGCCGTGCTCTCCAGCGCCTACGTCCGGGGACCCCGGGAGCTCCGTCGCGCGTGGAGGCTGTCCACCGACCTTGTGTTCGAGCTGGAGACCCAGGAGGGTGGGACGGTGTCCGCCGATGCCGCGTGGGGCATGAACGACCCGATGGAGATCGTCGGCGCGGCCCGGGCCGTCGGCTACGATGCGGTGGTCGTCTCTCCGCGGGGGAGCGACCCCGATTGGCGCCTCGTCGGGGCGATCGCGGCCGGGGGACCCACCTGGGTGGACGGTACGTTCGAACCGACGGACGCGCCCCGACTGGCCACGTCCGGGGCGGCCGGGGGAATCTTCCATATCCACCAAGTCCTCGCGTCGATGGACCCTCTTTCATGATCCGGGGTCAACGACCGTGTCGCGCAGCGCGATGATGAAGACTAGAACCAGCTGAATCGGGATGAGTGATGGGCGAGCTGAGCGCAGCGCGACGTTCGTCGCGGGACCGCGACCCGTCGGGGGCGGACGGCCGCACCCTTCCGTTCGACGGGCGACGGCCGCTCCGGCCGGCGGGAACGACCGAACCGTTTTAGGCCCGAGCGGGGTCGCGCGCGCCGGTACCGAAGCATGTCGGACGCGAGCGAGGTGGTGCTCCGGCTCCCCGACGGCTCGACCCACCGACTCGCGCGCGGGACCACGGTCGGCGAGGCCCTCGCCGCGTGGGCCCCGTCGAACTCCGGCACGTTCCTCGCCGGCACGATCGACGGCCGCGCGGTCGACCTCGCGACCCGGGTGGAGGCCGATGCCGCGATCGCGCCGCTCACCTTCGAGGACCGCGCCGGCCGGGACATCCTGGAGCACTCGGCCGCCCATCTGGTAGCGAAGGGACTCGTCGAGACGATTCCCGGGGCGCTTCCCACCCACGGTCCACCGACCGACGAGGGGTTCTACTACGACTTCGACGTCCGTCCGCTCCTTCCGGCGGACCTCGACGCGGTGCGTTCGGCGATGCAGCGGTCCGTCGAGGCCCGCGAGCCATACGTCCGACGCGAGGTCTCGAAGGAAGAGGCCCGGCGGATCTTCGAGGGAAATCCGCACAAGTTGCGGTACATCTCCGAGGTTCCCGAGGGCGAGCCCGTGTCGGTCTACGCCACCGGAACCTTCGTGGACCTCTGTCGAGGTCCCCACGTCCCGGACACCGGCTGGCTCCAGGGCGTCCAGATCCTCGGTTTTGG
>JASHUL010000185.1 GCA_030039995.1 Thermoplasmata archaeon | reverse complement strand
CGAACGTCCAGGCCGGCGCCTCGAAGTTGGTCGACCATTTGCCCGACCGTCGCCTCGACCCCTCCGAGCACGGGGGGGTACCGAAGCGTCAGTTCGAGCAGGCGCGGGCGGTCGGCCGTCGTCCCTCCTCCGTCCTCACACCGCGGTGCCCGCGGTGGCGGGCATCGATCGTCGGAAGTAAAGCCAAGGGACCGGGGCCGGATCGTCCCGAAGGAACGTCCGGACCACCTGCACGAGGGTGACGGTGACGAGCACGCAGAGCACGAGGAGGGCGTACGCTCGGACCAGGCCGAACGTCGCGTTCGCGTCGAGAGCATCCGTGAAGGCGGTGACGGACGGGCTCAACGGCGCGAGGAACCGGATCCCGAAGTCGTTGTTGAACAGGAGAAACACCGACGCGAGCACGAGCACGACCGCGGCGAGCGCGCGCCGCCCCGGATGGAAGACGAGGAGGTCGACGGCGAAGAGGGCGAAGAGGTACAGGAGGTACTGTTCGTAGAGTCCCCAGCGGGTCAGCAGGAAGACCGTGGTCACGAGGAGCAGCGCGCGGAGCACGCCCTCGGGAGCACCCGAGCGGAACCAGCGGGCACCGATTGCGCCGGCGATCACGACCGCCGGCACCCAGACGTAGGAGAGCGCGAGGTCGAGGTACGGTACCCGGCTGAGAATCGGATTCAGAAGGAACGAGGTCACGATGCCGACCCAGCTCATCCCGCCGCCGCCGCCCCGGCTCTGCGAGACCGACGCGGCCGCGATGTTCGTGAAGCCCCAGTGGAACGCGTAGAACACCGCCAGCGTCCCGAGGACGGGCACCGCGACGGCGACGAGGAAGTAGAGTCGGCGGACCCCCCGCGCGGCGAGCGCCTCGAGGGGAAGGAAGATCACCGTGATCCACTTCACGAAGATCCCGAGGCCGTAGAGCAGCTGCCGCTCGAGGTCCGTCCGGACGAGGAGCGTCCCCAGCACGAGCGCGACGACCAGCGAGTCGAACTGACCCCAGACGGCCGAGATCACGATCGCGTACGGAAAGAACGACCAGGCCGCGAGCGCGGACCGCGCCGTCGCTTCCTTCCCCGTCCAGCGCCCGACCAGCCGGTAGAGGAGCACCGCGACCGCGGCGTCCCCCACGATCGGGGGTTGCTTCAGCAGGAAGTAGAGGACGAACCGGTTCCCGCCCCCCACGACCATCCAAAAGCGGTAGAGCCCTCCGAGGACGAGCGGATAGAACGGAAGGTACGCCGCCGACGGTAACGTCTGATCGTAGTAGGCGATGCTCACCCCGGGGATCGGCGGCCAGAACGCGTACGGGTTGATGCCGAGGGCGACCGCGTGACCGGTGCGGATCCACACCTCGAAATCGTACGGATGTCCCGTCCAGAAGGAGAGCGCCTCCCGGATCGCGATGCCCGCCAGAAGGACCTTCCACGCGGCCGACGACCATCGCGGCCCCGGCGCGCCGGGGGCGGGTCGGGCACGCTCGGGAGTCGCGTCAGGTTCGGACGGCATCGGCTCCTGGACGGGCCTTCCGGCGTCGGAGCGGCCCTCGACAGCGTTCACCGAGGCAACGGTTATAAACGGCACCCGAGTCCGAGCGCCCCGCATGGGCAACATCCGGCAGACGTACATCAAGCGGGTCGCCATCGAGCTGATCCGCCACTACCCGGACGACTTCACCGGAGATTTCGCCCACAACAAACAGAAGGTCCTCGAGCTCACCGACCTCGGCGTCGCCGTCGAGGGGAAGTACCAGGTGACCCACAAGAAGCTCGCGAACCGGATCGCCGGGTACGCGACCCGTTACGTCAAGCGCAAGCGCGGGACGTAACGGAGCGAACTCCGACGCGTCAATCGAAGATCCTCAGCCCTTCCTGGAGGTGGGCGACCTCGACCGGGGTCGTCGGCCGTCCCATCAGGAGTCCCTTCGAGTTCGCGACGACGCAGGCTCCGACGATCGGTACGCCGAAGTTCGCCGTCGAGCGGTGTACCGGGACCCCGAGCACGTCCGCCACCACCGCCGCCTCGCGCTCCGTCGTCTTCGGATGGACGACCGCCCCGAGGTTGGTCGCGAGGCCCGCCATGCCGACGGTGCCGAGCCCGGCGAGCGTGGCGCGCCGGACCGGTACCGCGAGCGCTTCGGCGATCGATGCGATGGCCCCGTCCGTGAACTCGGGATGCACGAGCCCGCCGCGGTCGTTCGCGAGGACGTTGTTGCCCATGGCGTTCTGCCGCTGATGCACGACCGATACCGCGCCGAAGCTCTCGAGCACCCGTCGCTCGGCCGGGTCCAGGTCGTCCCCGACGACCACGCCGTGGGAGTTCAGCGCGACGAGCGAGCCCACCACCTCGCTCTCCGCGACGTTCGTGCGGACGAGCCGCACGCCGAGAGTTCGCTCTACCTCCCGCTCGAGGTGGACGTCCGCGGTCGGGGGGACGAGCGCCACGGTCTCCGCGACCCGAACGTAGACTCCGAGGTAGGGGCTGCCGCCGTAAAGTGTCCGACCGACCGGCACGCCAGGCTCCCCCGGGGGTCGCTATTCGCCCGTCAGCAGGTCGACCTCGATCAGGCCGTCCTCGAAACGGATCGCCTTGACGCGGACGAACGACGGGATATGCTGGATCCCGTGTTCCCACAAGTGCTCGTTGAGCCGCGGGTCGATCCAGACATCCTCGGGCTTGCCCTTCATGTGGCGAAGGACGAAGCGGCGGACCGTCTCGACCGCGTGCCCCGCGCGGCGCCGCCGGCTCGGCTGGTGCTGGCTCGCGCGCAGGGGGATCACGTACTCGCGCTCGAGTTCCTCGCCGCGACGTTCTGGGGTCTTCCGAGGCGCCATCTCGTCCGGACTCCTCCTACTTGTGCAGGTGCCCGCGCTTCCAGGTGTGGCGCTTCGGGTGGCGCGTGACCGTCCGGTTCGTCCGCTGCATCACCCAGGCCGGGACGCGCCGGTTGCCCTTGACGACGCGGAACAGGCGCAACTTGCGAGCCAGGCTCTTCCTACGGTTCGCCATCGTTCCGTGTTCCTACCGCCGGGTGATCGTGATCTCGCGGCGCTCGGGCATGATCCGCTCGAGCAACGAACGCAGGGTCGCGTCGTCGACCTGGCGCTGGAGCCGCCCGGTCGCAGCGAGCGACAGGAGCTGCTGCTCGACCGCCGCCGCGACGTCGGGCTTCGCGAGACGGATCCTTCCGAGCCGCTCCCGCGCCTCGGGCGTGAGGATCCGTCGGAGGGCTTCCGCCCGCTCCGCCTCCCGGCGCTGCATCTCGGCCTCCTGGGCCGCGTACGCCTGAGGGTTCACGGCCTGAGCCACCTGCTCCTGCTGGAGCTGCTGCATGCGGCGGCGGCGGAGCTCGGCGAGCTCCGCATCGTCTCCCTGGGCCATCGGATCGCGTCCTCCCTAGCGTACGGACGTCACAGGTACTTGGCGAGTTCGGGTCGGTCCGCGGCGAGTCCCTTCAGCACGTCCCGCGAGACCGCGTCGAGCAGCTTCGCGCCCTCCGGGCTCACGCGCCGCCCTTTCGTCTTGTACGGCTGGAGCAGTCCCGCCGTCTCGAGCTGGTGCACGATCTCCCGGAGGACCGAGCGCGAGCCGTTCCGGGCGTGATACGGTGCGCTGCCGCGGTCCCGCTTCCCCCCGTACTCGGCGCTGAGCCGCTCGATGCCGATGTATCCGTTGAGGTAGACCTTGCGGAGCACCGAGGCGCTCCGGAGGTACCACCAGTCCGTCTGAGTCGGCGCCCGCTCCTTGTGGACGCCGGTCTTCACGAACGTTGCCCACGCCGGCGGGCGGACCGACTCGCGCTGGCGCAATTCGGTCGCGAGCCGGGGCAGAAGCGTCGAGGGCGGTACGTCGTTCGGGTGGGTCATGAAGTGGCGCCGCCACCCGGCCAGCCTATTTAAGCACGCAGCGCGGGACGGAGGAGAGTTCGCCGAGAATGCGAGACGCGAGGACCGACTGCGGGGCGGGTCTTAACTATCCTGGGCGGCGTGACGACACCGGGACGACGCGCCCGCGTTCCCGCCCGGATCAATGACGACCTCCGCACTGCTGCTGAGCGGCGGCGCGTCGAGCCGCTTCGGAGGGTACCCGAAAGCGCTGGTCTCGACCGGAGAACGCACCGCGGTGCGCCGCATGGCCGAGATCTCGCTCGACCGAGGGTTCGACCCGATCGTGATCGTCGTGGGACCGCACCACCACCCGATCGCCGACGCAGTCCGCGGACTGGACGTGCAGCTCGTCGACTCCGAGCAGTGGTACGAGGGGCGAACGGCGTCGGTCCAGTCGGGACTCCGCGCCCTACCGGACGGCCGGGACGTGCTGCTCTGGCCGGTCGACCACCCGTTCATCGCGGGCAAGACGCTCGACCAGCTTCGGGCGGTCCGCGACGGGGACGAGCTGGGTCTCTGGTTCATCCCGACCTACCGGGGCGAGGGCGGCCATCCGGTGCTCTGGAAGGACCGCGTCCGCGCGGAAGTGCTGGAGCTCCGTCCTGACGCGCCGATCCGCGCGCTGATTCCCGAGCTCGGTCCTCAGGTCCGCCGGGTCGCGGTCGACGACCCGGGGGTCCTCGCGAACATCGACACGCCCGACCGCTACCGCGAAGCGTACGACGCCTGGCTCGCCCGGCGGGAGGATTGATGGACCGAAAGCTCACCCGAGAAGCACTCCGCCTGATGGAGCTCCATCAGGCGTTCGTCCGGGCCACGGTCGTGCGGGCGACCGGTTCGGTCCCGGGTAAGGTCGGGGCCTCCATGCTCGTCCGGGGGGACGGCTCGACCACCGGAACGGTCGGCGGGGCCGCGCTCGAGGAGCAGGTGAAGGCGCGAGCGCTGGAAGCGTTCCGCTCGCGCGGGGGAGACCTACTCCACTTCGACCTCCAGGCGTGGAAGCCCGGAGGCCTGCCGAGCCTCTGCGGAGGGTCGGTCGACATCGCGATCGAGTACGTGCCGGCGCGGCCGAACGTCTTGCTCTGGGGCGGGGGCCACGTCGCCCACGCGCTCGCGACGATCCTGCCCACGCTCGAGTACGATTACAGCGTGGCCGACGATCGGCCCGAGTGGGTCGGTGCCGAGCGGTTCCCGACCGCCGACCGGCGCGAGGTGGTCGCACCCGGCGCGCTCTGGTCGGTGTTCGACCCCGCGTCGTTCACGCACCTCTACCTGCTCGGGTACGACGCGATGAAGGACCTCGAAGTCCTCCGCTCGGCGCTCGAGAAGTTCCCGAACGAGATCGGCTTGATCGCGAGCTCCGCGAAGCGGGAGCACATGTATTCGACCTTGCGGACGCAGGGCGTTCGCCGGGAGGCGCTCGCCCGGGTTCGCTCGCCGGTCGGGCTCGAGATCGGGGCCGAGAGCCCGGCCGAGATCGCGGTCAGCGTCGTCGCGGAGATCGTCCGTGGGATGCATCCGGACGCCGACGTTCCGGCCGTGCTCCCGGCGCGACCGGCCGTGAAGGAGGAGGATGCCCGCGGGCGGTCCGCTTAGGTTCCGGTTGAACGGCCGACCGGTCGAGACGCCGTGCCCGGACCCCCGGATCCTGCTGGACCTCCTCCGCGAGGACCTCGAGCTGACGGGGACGAAGCGCGGCTGCGACCTCGGGACGTGCGGCTGTTGCACGGTCCTGATCGACGGACGTCCGACGTTGAGCTGTTTGACGCTCGCCCGCCTGGCCGAAGACCACGACGTGACGACGGTCGAAGGGGTCTCGCCCGCCCAGGGGCTCTCTCCCGTGCAGGCCGCGTTCGTCCGGTACGGCGCGACCCAGTGCGGATTCTGCACGCCCGGGTTCGTGATGACCGCGACCGCCCTGCTGCGCGAGAATCCCCACCCGAACCGGGAGGAGATCGTTCGGGCCATCGCGGGCAACCTCTGCCGCTGCACCGGCTACACGAAGATCGTCGAGGCGATCGACGCGGCCGCGCGGGGGGAGGCGTGATGTCGTCGCCGGCGAGCCCGGAGTACCGCCTGCTCGGCGGTCGCATCCCGTACGTCGAAGGGCCGCTCAAGGTCACCGGTCGGGCGGAGTACACGGACGACATCCGTCGACCGGGGATGCTCGTCGCCCGGCTGCTCCGCAGCCCGTGGCCGCACGCCCGGCTCCGTTCGATCGACGTCCGCGCGGCGCGCGAATACCCGGGGGTCTTCGCGGTCCTGACCGGCGAGAAGTACCCGACCCCGTTCGGCGTCTTGCCCATCACGCACGACGAGACCGCGATCGCGGTCGGCAAGGCGCGCTACAACGGGGACATCATCGCCGCGGTCGCCGCGCAGGACGAGTTGACCGCCGAGGCGGCCTTGGCCATGGTCCGGGTCGAGGTCGACGTGCTGCCCGAGTACTCGGACCCGCAGACCGGCCTGCGTCCGGTCGCCGAGCCGATCCACGCGCGCGGACTGAACGGCACGAACATCCAGAAGGAGGTCGTCCAGCACTTCGGCGACGTCGACGCGGCGTTCGCCCGGGCGGCGGCGACCGTGCGCGTCCGCGGGACGTTCGCGGGCGTCACGCACGCGTTCACCGAGCCGATGGCGACGATCGCCGAGTCGACGCCCGACGGCCGCCTGACGGTGTGGAGCGCGACCCAGGTGCCCCACTACTTGCACCGCTCCCTGTCGGAGGTCCTCGGGATCCCGATGCACCGGATCCGCGTGATCAAGCCCGAGGTCGGCGGCGGGTTCGGGGGCAAGTCGGACCCGCTGCCGCACGAGATCGTCTGCGCGGCCCTCGCGATCGAGACCGGACGGCCGGTGAAACTCCTCTTCGACCGAGAGGACGTCTTCTACACGAACCACGGCCGCCATCCGACCCAGAACGACGTGCGGATCGCCGTGGACGCGGACGGTCAGATCCTTGCCTACGACATCGAGGCCGTGATCGACGGCGGGGCGTGGAGCTCGTTCGGCACCGTCACCACGTACTACAACGGCGTCCTTTCGATGGGTCCCTATCGGGTCCCGAACTTCCGCTACAAGGGCCGACGGGTCTACACGAACCGTCCCCCGTCGGGGGCGATGCGCGCCCACGGCGGGACGAACATCCGCTACTCGGTCGAGGTCGCGCTCGACGAGCTCGCCGAACGGCTCGGCCGCGACCCGTTCGACCTCCGGGCGGCGAACGCGCTGCCGCCGAACTCGACGACCGTGAACGAGTTCCGCATCACGTCGACCTCGTTCCTGAAGTGCCTCGCGGCCGCGCGCGCGAAGAGCGGGTGGGACGAGAAATTCCGGCACCTTCCCTACGGGCGGGGCGTCGGACTCGGTTGCGGCTTCTACATCTCGGGCTCGAACAGCCCGATCCATTTCACGCCCAAGATGCCGCAGTCGACCGTCCACCTGAAGGTCGACATGGACGGCGGGATCGCGGTGCATTCGATGCAGGCGGACATCGGCCAGGG
>JASHUL010000184.1 GCA_030039995.1 Thermoplasmata archaeon | reverse complement strand
CGAACGCGATCGGGGGCGCCGTGAGCTTCACGCTCGCGACCGCGAGGTCGACCTCGGAACGGTGCGAGCGGTCGCCCTTCAGCGGGTACGCGTCCAGCAGCCAGGCCGCCCGACGGCACTGCCACTTCACCGCCTCGACCTGGGCCCAGAGGTCGACGAGCTCGAACTGGATCGCCTCGAACTTGCCGAGGGGCTGGCCGAACGCCCGCCGCTCGCGGATGTACGCCATGCCGGTCTCGAGGGCGCGCTCGGCGGCCCCGATGCAGGCGGCGCTCACGAACGTGCGGGCGACGGAGAACCCCTCCATCGCGCACTCGAACCCCTTCCCCTCGGCGCCGACCAGGAACCGTTCGGGGACCCGCACGTCCGTGTACGTGAGCCCGCCCGTCGAGATCCCCATCCGGCCCATGTTCTCGAACCGCTGGGTCGCGACGCCGTCGGACCGGGTCGGGACGTAGAGGAAGTTGAACCCGCCGCCGGGCGCCTGGGTGAGCGTGAGGTGGCCCCCGCCGAGCCGCTTCGCCTCTTCGACCCCCGAGACGAACGCCTTCTCGCCGCGGAGGACGAACTCGGTTCCGCTCCGGTGCGAAGCGGTCTTCAGGTTCGCGAGGTCACTGCCCCCGGTCGGCTCGGTCGTCGCGATCCCGAGGAACGCCTCCCCGCGACAGACCGGCGGGAGCACCTCGCGCTTCGCCGCCTCGGTGCCGTGGCGGGAGAGGAGGTACCCCCAGCCGGCCTCCAGCAGGAAGAAGACGGCGGTCGCCATCGAAAAGTCGCCCCGCCCGATCTCCTCCGCCGCGAGCTCGGTGAGCACCGCCGAGGCGCCGATCCCTCCGTACTCGGTCGGGACCGGCATCGCGAGGAGGCCGAGCTCCGCCATCGCCCGCAGGACTTCGTCCGGGATCCGGCCCTCGGCATCGATCTGGCGCTCGTGGGTCCGCAGCACCCGGTCGCCGAACCGCCGGACCGCGGCTTGGAACGCGGCCTCCTCGTCGCTGAGTCGGAACTCCATCGGCGGTCGCGCGGCGACGCCGGGCCGGAGATTAAGGATAGTGGCCTCGGGCCGTCCGCGGTCGGGGAACGCCTTTATCCCGGCCGCCGCTCGGACGGACGAGGTTCGTCCGTCGTGCGGGTCCGCGTTGCGGTCAACGGGTACGGGACGATCGGCAAGCGCGTCGCCGACGCGGTCGTGAAGCAGCCGGACCTCGAGCTGGTCGGGGTGGCGAAGACCTCGCCGGATTTCGAGGCCCGCCGAGCGCTCGACCTCGGGTACCCGCTCTTCGTCGCCGAGACGGCCTCCCGGTCCGACTTCTCGGCGGCGGGGCTCGCGGTCGCGGGCACGGTGACCGAGATGATCGGTCGCGCGGACGTCGTCGTCGACGCCACGCCGGACAAGGTCGGAGCGGCGAACCGCGCCCTCTACGACGCGGCGGGCGTGCGGGCGGTCTTCCAGGGCGGCGAGAAGGCGTCGGTCGCCGACGTGTCGTTCAACGCGCTCGGGAACTACGCCGCGGCGCGCGGGCAACGACGGGTCCGCGTCGTCTCGTGCAACACCACGGGGATCTCGCGGGCGGTCGCGGTCGTGTTGCCTCGCTGGGGGGTCGAGCGGTGGGACGTGACGCTCGTGCGGCGCGCCGCCGACCCGGCCGAGTCGAAGAAGGGGCCGATCAACGGCATCGTGCCGTCCCTGCACATCCCGTCGCACCACGGGCCGGACGTTCAGACGATCTTCCCCGAGCTCCCGATCTCGACCGTCGCGCTCGTCGTTCCGACGACGCTGATGCACGTCCATGTCAACCGGGTCCGGCTCCGCAACGCGCCGGCGAGCGTGGACGAATTCGTCGCCGCGCTGCGTGCGACGCCCCGCTTCCGCGTCTTCGCGCCGTGGGAACGGGCGGACGGCACGCCGCAGGTGATGGAGTTCGCCCGGAGCCGAGGTCTGGGCCACGACGACGTGCCCGAGAACGTCGTCTGGGAGGAGGGGGTCCGGCTCGACGGGCGGGACATGCACTTCTTCCAGGCGATCCATCAGGAGTCGGTGACCGTCCCCGAGAACATCGACGCGATCCGCGCGATGTTCGACCTCGCCCCGGACGCCGCCACGTCGATTCGGATGACCGACCGCGCCCTCGGACTGGTTCGGGGCTGAGCGGGGCCCGCTCCGCCCTCGGGCGTCCCCCAACTATCTTATAGACGGTCCCGCTCGCGCGCGGCGCATGTACTACCTAGACCACCGACGGGACGTCGTTCGCATCCCGCCCGAACGGCTCGGGCCCGAGCTGTCGAACGTGCTGACCGAGCTCGCGCAGCAGCAGTTCGAGGGGAAGCTGGTCGACGGCCAGAACCTCGCGGTGACGATCCGCGACGTGAAGCCGCTCGGCGAGGGTCACATCATCCACGGGGACGGCGGAGTCTACCAGGAGGTCGAGTACCAAGCGCTCCTCTTCCGGCCGGAGATCCAGGAGGTTGTGGAGGGGTCGGTCGTGGAGATCCGAAAGTTCGGCGCGTTCGTCCGCTTCGGTCCCTTGGACGGCCTTCTCCACGTCTCGCAGATCATGGACGACCGCGTCAATATCGACGAGCACAACCAGCGGCTCGTCGGCGTGGAGTCGAAGAAGGACCTGAAGGTCGGCTACAAGGTGCGCGCGCGCGTCGTCTCGCTCTCGCTCTCGGAGATCTCGCCGCGCGACAGTCGCATCGGCCTCACGATGCGTCAGCCCGCGCTCGGCCGCCTCGAGTGGATCCAAGAGCTCCACAAGCGCTCGGAGGAGAAGGGCGCGAAGAAGAGCGGCCCACCGGCGGGCAAGCGGGTCGTCGTCAAGCCGGCCGCGGCGACGACGAAGTCCGAGACGAAGGAGCCGGCCGCCGCGGGGTCCTCATGATCAATCTCAAGGCGTGCAAGAACTGCAACACGATCACCGACCAGGCGAAGTGCCCCCGGTGCGGCGGGGAGACGTCCCGCGAGTGGCAGGGGTACCTCGTCGTGATCGACCCCGAGAAGTCCGAGATCGCCCGGAAGATGGGGATCCATGCCGCGGGCCGGTACGCGCTCCGCGTCAAGTGACGAACGGGCCTGGGCGGTCCCCGAGTCGCTCCGGCCGACCCTCGCGGAACGATACGGGCCGGTCTACGCCGGGGCCGAGGCGGACCGGCGCATCCGGGCGCTCCGCACGTTCGCCACGTGCGGCGACCGGGTGACGGCCCGCGCGATCGAGCTCGGGCACCTTCCGCTCATCGGCATCGTCGATTACACGACGCGTCGGCAGGAGCGGATCGCCCCGGGGACGTTCGAGCCGCTGGCCCTCCGGCGTCGCGTGCGGGTGACGAATCCGGCGGGCTACCTGACCGAGGCGCTGCGCAGCGCGGTCCGGCGGCTGGTCGCCTCGGGCGGGGGCCTCATCGAGGTCGACGGGGAAGAGGACCTCGGCTCCCTCGCCCTCGTCGAGTCGATGCCGGTCGGCTCGATCGTCCTCTACGGGATTCCGGGCGAGGGGGTCTCCTTCGTGCTCGCGGACGCGATCGCGAAGGAGCACGTTCGACTCCTGATCGGCCAGCTCGAGATGCGGCGGCGGCCCCGCGCGAACGCGCCTGCGAAGTGAGCGGGCCGCGCTACCCGCGCGGCCGGTATCCCGTCCCCTTGACCGCCCGCCCCTTCGTCATGGGCGCCGTGCGGTCGAACGCGAGGAGTTCGTTGCCGTCCGGGTCGGCGAACAGGATCGTCCGCTCGCCCCACGGCTGCTGCTCGACGGGCCGAACGATCCGGGTTCCGGCGTGCCGAAGGCGAAGCTCGAGCGCGGTGACGCTGTCGGTCTGGAAGACGATCCCCGTGAGCACCCCGAGTCGGGCCTTCGTCTCGGAGTAGTACGGCTCGCCCCAGTCCGCCCGGGGAACGACCAGCGAGATCGCCGTCGTTCCGGGCCCCAGTCCGAGCTCGACGTACTCCGTGTCGTCGTCGCGGGAGAGCACCGTCAGCCCCAGGACATCGCGATACCATGCGATCGCCCGGGCCCGGTCGGTCACGACCACCGGCACGCGCTGCAAGAGCGTGAGCCGCCCTGACCCCCGCGCGGGTGGCGGCTCGAGGCTGACGCCCGTGCCGGCGAGGGCCGGGCTCCACTCGAGCAACTCCCAGCGCACTCCGGGAACCGCGCGCAGCGGGTCGTGCCGGAGGACGCGCTCGGCCTCCGCCCGGTCGGCCGCACGAAAGATGAGGAAGTCACCGGGCGGCTCGACCAACGGCCCGTGTCCGACCAGCCGTCCGACCCGGTCCACGTTCTCGGTGAACTCCCGCAGCGCCCGTCGTTCGGGCGGGGCGACCTCGGCATCGGCGCCCTGGCGGGCGATGCGGACGAACAGGCGCTTCGGCGCACGGCCCGGGCGACCGGACGACTTCGGCATGGCCGCCGGGCCGAACGCCGACGAGAGATAGAATCGTCGGGCCCCGCGACCGGCGGCCGCCCCCGGCCGCGGGCCGGTCCCGGGAGGGACTCGGCGCGAGGCCGGAGCCGCCGTTTCCCGCCCACCCGTCCGACCACCGGTACGGTCCCGGCCGTCCTCGAGGAGGACGATTTCTCATTCGGCAAAATAAGTAGTAATGCACATATATGCGTATTCTGAGAATCATCCTCCGCTCGGTGCAGGGTTGGGCCTCCCCCCGCTCCCCCTCGTTCCCTGGGAGGCCCCCCGCACCCCGAGGCAGCAATGCTCGGTGCGGAAAAAAAGGGT
>JASHUL010000183.1 GCA_030039995.1 Thermoplasmata archaeon | reverse complement strand
CCCGCTCGTGCCGGTCGTGTTGCCTACGGTCGCGTTCGTGCCACAGACGGCGCGGAGCTCCGCGCTGGTATTCGCCGAGTCGAGCTGGTCGGACGAGACCGAATTCGTACAGGTGAATGCGACGAAGGTCACGGTCTCGGGTGAGGACCACGATAGTTTGGCGTACGTCGGCACCAGCGAGCTCGCCGTGTAGATGTTGTAGGCGAACGTGCAGTCCGGCGCCGTCGGGCAGTCGGGCGTCGAGGCGCTGAAGTTGTCCGAGGAAGGGATCAGCGGCACGAACCACAACACGGCTCCGAGAATCAGGAGGATGATGCCCACGACGACGAGTCCGGCCCGCATCGATCCTCGCTACGACTACCGATTCGGCGCGTCCCTACATTAGCTGTCGGTCTCACGACTCGGGGAGTCGCGAGGCAATCAACATCTTGCACGTGGGCGGTCGGCGGTGGCGGAGTCGATCGAGCCCCATCGGGGGGCTCCGCTCGCCCGGCCGGGGGGAGGCGACACTGACTACTAATCGGACGAAGCCTTGCCCCCTGCGTGACCGGGCCCGCTCCCCCGTTCGATCGGTTCCTGCAGTACCGGTACCATCAGGGGCTCCGCTTCGATCCACGGGGGGAGCTGTACTATACGATGGACCTGTCGGGCACGTACAACCTCTGGCACCAGCCGGTCGATGCGCGGGGAACCCCCGGCTATCCCACGATGCTCACGGGGTGGACGGACCGGGCCGTCCGAGAGTTCGCGTTCGCCGACGACGCACGGTCGGTGTTCTACTCCGCCGACAGAGACGGCGACGAGAACTACCAGCTCTATCGGCTCTGGCTTCGGGACGGACGAACGGAGACGCTCACGAACGACCCGAAAGTACGGCATGTGCTCCCGAGCGAGCCGGTGTCGGTTCGCGGAGCAGAGCTACTCTACTGCGACAACGGTCGGGACGCGTCGGAATTCGACGTGGTGGTTCGTCATCTCCGGACCGGGGCGGTGTCGCGACCGTTCCCCACGGGAGCGTACTGGGACCACCCGCGCTTCGATCCCGCGCACCGGCGGATTCTCGCGCATCGGGAGAACTCGGCGTCCGACACGGGGGCTTTCTTGCTCGACCGCAAGCGCGGCACCGTCGTCGAAGTGCTCCCGCATGCGGGGGACGCACTCGTTGTGCCGGTCGACTTCACCTCCGACGGCCGGGGTATCCTGCTCATCACGGACCTCGACTCCGACTTCCTCCGGCTCGTGGTGAACTTCCCCGGTACCGGGGAGACCAAAGTTATCGCCGGGCCGAAGGCCGACATCGAGGAGGCAGCGTACTCGCGTCGGACCGGAACGCTCGCGTACAGCGCGAACGTGGACGGATACTCGACGCTGTATGCCGGGCGGATCGGAGCGAAGTTTGTCCCTCTTCGGGTGCCGAAGGGCGCGATCCCGTTCGACTTGTGGGGGCAGCGGTTCGTGCTCTCGGCGGACGGGAAGTTCCTTGCCGTGTTGTTGGGGGACGGCGCGGCCCCTCCGGAGGTCCTCCGGATCCCGCTGGGCCGGGGAACGCCCGGCTCCCTCACGGAAAGCCTCGTGGGCGGCGTCCCGGATGCTCCCCTGCCCCGGCCCAAGCTCGTCCGCGTGCCCGCGCCCGACGGACGCTCCGTTGTGTGCCTCTTCTACGCGCCGAAGCGCCGCCAATCGGGGCCGATGCCCGCCGTCCTATCGATCCATGGAGGACCCCACCTCCAGGAACGTCCGGGATGGCAGTACGGTGGGCTGTATCAGTTTCTGAACTCCCGGGGCATCGCGGTGCTCAGCCCGAACTTCCGGGGCTCTCTTGGCTACGGCAAGCGGTTCCGGGAGCTGCTATACCGGGACTGGGGCGGGGTCGATCTCGAGGACTACCGCGCCTGCGCGGAATGGTTGCGACACCGGTCGGACGTGGATCGATCGCGCCTCGCAGTGTTCGGGGGCAGCTACGGCGGCTTCGCAACCCTCTCCTGCCTCACCCGCCTGCCAGAATACTGGGCCGTGGGGGTCGACGTGTTCGGGCCGTCGAACCTCGTCACATTCCTCCAGTCGGTGCCGCCCTCGTGGCGACGATTCACGAACACGATGGTCGGAGATCCCGAGCGAGACCGCGACTTCCTCCTTTCCCGCTCTCCGATCACGTATCTCGATAAGCTCCGAGTCGACCTCATGGTGGTCCAAGGCGCGAAGGATCCTCGGGTGGTCAAAGCGGAGTCCGACCAGCTCGTGGAGAGGTTGCGGTCGATGGGACGCTCGGTGAAGTATCTCGTGTTCGAGGACGAGGGCCACGGTTTCACCCGTCGATCGAATGTGGTCCGAGTGTCGAGAGAGGTCTCCGAATTCCTGATCGATCACCTGCTTCCCCCGCCGTGAGTCCCCTGGTCGTGACATCCCGCGAGCCCGAGCCGCCACGGCCGTCGTAGATTTGGGACCCTCCGGCAGTTGCCGGGAAACCCTAGAATCGGGGCGACGCTAGGTGTCCCGGAACGCCGTCGTTGACCGTCGGCGCTCCGCTGCCCCGACGGCGCGAGGGCGAGACCGTTTCGCTACCTGACCGCGGGTGCTTGACCCTTCGAAACGAGGTCGGGATGCGATGACAACCGACTCGTATGTCGAACGGGCGACCCTTCGAGTCCTGAGAGTTCGCGCCGACATGAAGGGCGGGGGACCCGCCGAAGCGATGCGGAAACTCGAATCCAAGCTCGCAACCCTCCGGGGTCGGAGATTCTACGGTACGTTTCGGGTGCTTCCGGGGGGCGAAGAGTACTTCGCTTGCGTTGAAAAATCGGACTTGGACGACCCGGTCTCGCTCCAGCTCGAGGAGGCGGAGATTCCGGGTGGCCTGTACGTTCGACGCAAACTCTTCGACTGGTCGAAAGTGATCGCGGAGGGAAAGTTGCCTTCGGTGTTCAAGGACATGGTCCGTCACTACGACGTGGACCTGACCCGACCCGAGCTCGAGTACTATCGGAGCATGCAGGAACTGCACCTCCTTGTCCCCGTGCAAAGTCGGGGACCGAACCCCCTCGATTGGGTCGGAGCGGATCCGTAGCTTGGGCGCTCGACTCCGGCGGGAGACTCGACCGGCCGTCCGGCCTCAACGGCGGCTGAACTCAATTCCGCGTGCGAGTTGATTTCCCTCTCGCCCCGAGTCGCCTCAAAGTGATTTTACGCGACTACGCGTTGCGGGACATGGGGCGATGGACTTGGCACAAAAAGTGAACGTCGTATTGGTGCACGGGGCTTGGGCGGACGGATCTTCATGGGCCCATGTGATCCCGCTTCTCCAGAAGAAGGGATACTCCGTCGTCGGCGCTCAGATCCCGCTCACTTCGATTGAAGACGACGTCGCCGCGACGAAGAAGTTGCTGGCGACCGTGGACGCCCCGGTGGTGCTCGTCGGGCATTCGTACGGCGGGGCCGTGATCACCAACGCGGCGAACGGATCGGCGAACGTGAAAGCCCTGGTCTACATCGCCGCCTTTGGACCCGACGAGGGCGAGAGCCTGGACTCGCTCAGCAAGCAGGGCCCACCCCCGGCCGGCGCCGCTCAGGTACGGCCGGATCCCGCCGGGTTCCTGTGGGTGAACCGAGACGGATTCGCCAAAGCGTTCGCCGGAGATGTTGATCCCGCAGAAGCGAGCGTCATGGCCGCGGTGCAGGGGCCTCTCAGCCTGAAGTCCTTCGCCGGTAAGACCAGTGCACCGGCGTGGAAGCGACTGCCGTCCTGGTACCTCGTCGCGAGCAACGATCTGATGATCCCACCCGACGCGGAACGATTCATGGGGAAGAGAATGGGTGCCAAGATTCGAGAGGTACCGTCGAGTCACGCGGTCATGGTCTCGCACCCCCAGGAGGTCGCGGACCTGATCGGCGAAGCCGCTGCCTCGCTCGGCGGATCGCTCTAGGGGTGGGCCGATCGGCCACCCCCCGTTCCACCGCCCCCTGCGGGCTTACAAGTACACCTGGTGACGTGGCAATCGCACATGTCCGCGCCCCCGTCGAAACTCCAACGCGACGCCGCCCGGAATATTGTGACCAAGTACCTGAAAGTCCGAGCCGGGGAAAACACGACCATCGAGTCGTGGGAACACACGATGCCGTTCGCGAGGGCGATGGTCGACGAAGTCCGCCGCGTCGGCGGCCACGCATTTTTCGTGTACGAAGACGAGGACTCGTGGTGGCGCGCGATCGGTCGGAAACAGGTGAAGCTCCTCGGCGAATCGAGCGCACCGGAGTGGTCGGCCTTGGGGGCCACGGACGTCTTCGTGAATTTCTGGGGT
>JASHUL010000182.1 GCA_030039995.1 Thermoplasmata archaeon | reverse complement strand
CGCCAACTCCTCGCGATACGGATGCACGAGCGGTCCGAGTCCCCCGCCGAGTTGGAGAAGGAAGTCTTCAGCGAGCGCTTCTTGCTGCGGCGACCCCTCCTCCGGGCGCTCGACGGGAACGGGACCCACCGGCCGGTGCTGCTGATCGACGAGGTCGACCGGGCGGACGAGGAGTTCGAAGGGCTGCTGCTCGAGGTGCTCTCCGACTTCCAGGTAACGATTCCCGAGCTCGGCACGATCCGCGCCCGGCGGATCCCGCTCGTCATCATCACGTCCAACCGGACCCGGGACCTCAGTGACGCGCTCAAGCGGCGGTGCCTCTACGCCTACGTCGAGTACCCGGACCCGGCGAAGGAGGTCGCCATCCTCGAGCGGAGGATCCCGGGGCTCGGAGAGCGGTTCGCCCGGGAGATCGCCCAGTTCGTCCAGCGCGTGCGGCAGGAGCCGGAGCTCGCGAAACGTCCCGGGGTGGCCGAAACGCTGGACTGGGCCGCCGCGCTGCTCGCACTCCGACGGACCTCGCTCGATGCGGCGACGATCTCGGCGACGCTCGGATTTCTCGTGAAGGACGCGCAGGACCTCCAGTACCTGCGGACCAAGACGCTCGCGCCCGCCTCCGACGGATGAGCTCCCGACCGCCCCGCGAAACACCGGACACCCGGCTTCGCTCCCGCCTGACCGACTTTTTCCGGTTCCTCGTTCGGGAGGGCTTTCCCGTCGGCACCGGCGCCGAGGTCGACCTGGGAAGGTCGGTCGACGCGATCGAGATGCTCTCCCGGTCCGCCTTCCGCTCGGCCTGCGGAGCGACCCTCGCGAAGAGCCCCGACGACCTTCGGTGGGTCGAGGCGGCGTTCGACCGCTACTTCTCCTCTCCGGAGGACACCGTGCTCCACCCGGATTCGGAAGTCGCGGTGCTGCGGCCCCCGCTTCGGACGCCGCCGCCGAGGGGCACCCGAGAGGACCAGGGTGGAGGAGACGAGCCGCCCCCGGTCGTCGTGCCGCTCGGTACCTACAGCGCGCACGCGCCGACGGCCGCCCATCCGCTGGTCCCGTTGAGCGAGCGGGAGGTGCGCCGGATACGGCACGGGGTGCGACGATTTCGGCGGGCGTCGGCGACGCTCCCCGGACGCCGGGTCGACCGGTCTCATCGCGGCGCGGTCGACCTCCGTGACACCGTCCGTCAGAGCTTGCGTCACGGGGGAGAGTGGGTCGAACTGGGCCGCCGCCGGCCGCGGCCGAGTCGCGCCGAGTTCGTCGTGTTGTGGGACGTCAGTGGCTCCATGCGCGAGCACGAGAGCCGGTTCTTCGCGCTCGTGCACGCGCTGGAGTCACTATCGCGACGAAGCCGCGTGTTCGCCTTCAGCACGCGGATCCAGGAGATCACGGCCGAGGTCCGACGCTACGGGTACCCCCGCGCGACGGCGGCGATCGCCCAGCGGATCGGCCGTGCGGACGGCGGCACGCGGATCGGCTCCTCCCTGCACGACTTTGCGGAACGGTTCGGTTACGTGCTCGGACCGTCCACCACGCTGGTCGTCCTGAGCGACGGCTGGGACCTCGGGGAGGCCGAGTGGGTCAGCGCCGAGCTCGCTCGACTCCGGCGGCGAGTCTGTGGCGTCGTCTGGGTGACACCGTACACCCACCGGCCGGGCTTCCGGCCGGAGGTCGGCGCGCTCCGCGCGGCGCGGGCGTGGATCGACCAGCTGCTCGGTCCCGAAGACTTCGAATCTCGCTGGCCGTTGCGTCCGTTTCGCGGCTAGGCACGAGTTCGAGTCGCGCCGCCCCGGGCCGGTCCGGGTCCGGCCCGCGCCGCCCGGCCCTTCGGAACTCGGACGACGAGCACTGGACACGGGGCGTCGCCCACCAGCCCGGCCGACACGGACCCGAGAAAGAGGCGCTGGCCCCGGGAGAGTCCCCGGGAGCCGGTGACGGCGAGGTCGTGCGGGGTCGTCCGAAGATAGTCGAGCAGCGTCGGCACGACGTCGTCTCCCTGGAGGAACACCGGCTCGAGCGACGGGACGCCGCGCGCGGTCGCCTGCGCCCGAAGCTCGTCGATGATCACGGCCAACGACTTCCCCGAGCTGTCGAACGGGACGAGGCTCTCCAGGTGTCCGTCCGTCGCCTCTCGGCTCGGCGGGTGGACGGTTCCCACGGTCAGCGACGAGTGGAACCGGGCCGCGATCTCGATCGCCACGTCGCACGCCTTGCGGGACTCGGGCGAGCCGTCGAACGCGACGAAGACCTTCTCGAACATCGTCCGCAGTCCTCCGGAGAGGCGCCAACCTTCTTGAAGGCCGCTCCGATGCGCGGGCCGATGCCTCGGGTGCAGTACGACGCAGCGGTCGTGGGCGCCGGCATCATCGGTTGTTCGATCGCGCGCGAGCTCGCGCATCGGGGTCGGTCGGTCGTCGTACTCGAAGCGGGCGAGGTTGCGGGCGACACGAGCTGCCGGGCGATGGGCCACGTCGGTGTCTACGACGACACCCCGGCCCAGCTCGCGCTGACCCGGTTCTCCCGCGACCTCTGGGACGAGCTCGGGCCGGAGCTGCCCGCCGAGGTCGACTTCGTGCGCTGGGGGGCCCTCTGGATCGCGGCGACCGAGGAGGAGATGTCCGCCGTCGAGCGCAAAGCAGAGTTGTACGCGTCGGTCGGGGTTCCCGCCGAGTTCGTGGACCGCCGACGGCTCGCCGAGATGGAACCGAACCTTCGTCCCGGCCTGCCCGGTGCCCTGTGGGTGCCGGGCGACATCGTGATCGACGCGGCCGAAGCGTCTCGATTCCTCGCACGGGACGCGGTCGCCTCGGGCGCCGAGATTCGAACCCACGCTCGCGTGCGTTCGCTCGGTGCCGACGCCCTGACGCTGGACGGTGGCGAGAGCGTTCGTGCCGAACGGTTCGTCGTCGCCACCGGGTGGCGAGCCCCCGAGCTCGTTCCCGCGCTGCCGGTCCGGCCGCGGAAGGGGCACATCGTGCTGACGACCCCCCGCCCGGGGTACGTGCGCCACCAGCTCTCGGAGGTAGGGTACGTGCAAGGCTCGAACCCTCGGGAGGCGGAGTCGATCGTCTTCAGCTGCCAACCGCGATCGTCCGGGCGCTATCTGCTCGGGGCGACCCGCCAGTACGTCGGCAGCTCCACCGAGGTCGACCCGAAGGTCGTGGAACGGCTCGTGGCCCGGGCCAAGCAGTTCCTTCCCGATTTCGACCGCCTCCCGGTCGAGCGCACGTGGTCCGGCCTCCGACCGGCGGGTCCCGAGGGCACCCCGATCCTCGGTCCGTTGCCGGGGCGCCCGGAGGTCGTGGTGGCCGTGGCGCACGAGGGGATCGGGATCACGACCTCGATCGCGACCGGTCGGCTGATCTCGGAGATCCTCGACGGACGACCCCCGTCGATCCCGCTCGAGGAGTTCCGCCCCGAGCGCTTCGGGATCCGGGCGAACTGAGGGAACCGCCAAGGACGGCAGCCGCCACGTCTTCGAGACGACCCGTGACTTCGTGCAGCCGGGGGTCCCAGCCCCGGTCGGTGAGGTGGTCACTGATGACGAAGACCGAGGCGACCTGGACACGGCGCGCGCGCCCGAACAGGAACATCGCCGACGCCTCCATCTCGACGGTGAGGACGCCCCGCGAGCGGTAGTGCCGGAGCTCGGGTACGGTCTCGCGGTATGGCGCGTCCGTCGTCCAGCTCGGTCCCACCCGGAACGAAACTCCCGCACGCTCGAGCGTTCGCTCGACCCACCGGCGTAGCGTCGGCGACGGTCGGGCCGGTACGTGGGCCGGAGCGTAGTGATGCGACGTGCCTTCATCGCGGACCGCTCCGTCGCACACCACGACCTCGCCCGAGGCGAGCGATGGCGAGAGTCCTCCGGCAGTTCCGACGCCCAGAAACTCCCGAGTGCCCGCGGCCGCGAGCTCCTCGCATTGAGTGATCGTGGTCGGCGCGCCCACGCCGCGAGGGCAGACCAGCCCGACCGGACTTTCGCCGCCAGGGACGACGTAGAACGGAGCGAGGGCCGGAACCCTCGCGCCGCGGAACCGCTCGGCCAAGCGTTCGGCGAGACGCGGGTTCCAGACGACAAGGCACCGGCGGGGAGCCCGGAGGTCAGGGTAGTACCGCCGAAGGAACTCCTTCGGGTTCACGATCGCGCGGTGCCGCCACTTGCCCCGGAATCGCGGGAACGCGGACGACACGGCCCCGGGCGAACGCCGAAGCCGACCTCAAGCTTGCGTCCGATCGGCGCCGACTACCATCGGCGCTGGACCGGCCGCTTCGGGGCGGGTCCGCGCGACGACTCCCCGGAGAACCGGGACGGGCCGCGCCCCGGGGGAGCACGGGACCAGCTGCGGGTCGGCCGAGGCTCGGTGCCGCGAACGCTCCGGGCGAGCTCCTCGGGGAGCTCGCCCGAGAGGTCGCGCGGCACGGAGAATCCGAGAAGCTGCTCGATCCTCGCGAAGTCCCGCGCCTCGTCCGGAGAGATCAGCGTGAGCGCGTCCCCGCGCCGCTGGGCGCGGGCCGTACGTCCGACCCGGTGCACGTACGTTTCCGGTTCGTGCGGGACATCGTAGTTGACGACGTCGCTCACATCCTCGACGTCGACGCCCCGGGCGGCGATGTCCGTCGCGACCAGCACGCGCGCGCGCCCTTGACGGAATCCCTCCAGCGCCCGGACCCGCTGGGCCTGGCTGCGATTGCCGTGGATCACCGCGACGCGAAGCCCCGCGTGCTCGAGCTGTCGGGCGACTCGGTCCGCGCGATGTTTCGTCCGGACGAAGACGAGGACGCTCGAGCGTTCGGGCTTTTTCAGGAGCGCGATGAGCGCGTCGGTCTTTCGTTCGGAAGGGACCGAGACCGCATGATGGGCCACTCCAACCGCGGCGACGGTCGGCGCGTCCGCTCGGATGATGTGGGGGTCGCGCAGGAACTCGTGCGCCAGCTTGACGACCTCGGCGGGCATCGTCGCCGAGAACAGCATCGTCTGGCGGTCGCGCGGGACCCGGGAGAGGACACGCCGCACGTCCGGCAGGAAGCCCATGTCGAGCATGCGGTCCGCCTCATCGAGCACGAGCACTTCGAGCGAGCGGAAGTCGACGTAGCCCCGATCCATATGGTCGAGGAGTCGTCCGGGCGTAGCCACGATGATCTCGGCGCCGCCTCGGAGCGCTCGTTCCTGGTCGGCCATCCCGACGCCGCCGTAGACGGCCGCCCCTCGAAGTCGGGTGTGCCGGCCCAGTCGGCGCAGGAACCCCTCGGCCTGAAGGGCGAGCTCCCGGGTCGGTGTGAGCACTAGAGCGTACGCCCGACCTCGCGGGCGGGTGAGGAGCCGTTCGAGGATCGGAAGGAGGAAAGCAGCGGTCTTTCCCGTGCCGGTCTGCGCGGTCCCGATGAGGTCGCGTCCCCGCACCGCGTGCGGGATCGTCCCGCTTTGGATCGGGGTCGGTTCGAGATACCCCATCTCCGCGACGCCCCGGCGGAGCGTCGGGTCGAGGGGAAGGTCGGCGAAGGTCGGTCGCGGCTTCGTGGTCACGGTGGCATTGGGGTCGCTCATGGAAACGTCGGGCGCCCCAATCGGCGTAGCGAACGGGGGGTTCCGGTCTCGCGCGAACGAGACGGGCCGAGCATAAGAGCGTTCGCCGACCGTGCGCCGGCGTAGCGCGAGGGACGCACCGGAGACCCCAGCAAGGTCTTGGCGGCCTCCCGTTCTCCGTCTCCGTCCGTACGGAGCCGCGATGCGAGGACGGCCGATGGGAACTCGCGGGTGCCGGCGAGCCGGGCAGCTCAGCGCCCTCGTGCTCGCCGTCGTCGTGCTTTCGTCGTTGCTGCTCGCCCCCGAAGGGGCGTCCCCTCCCGTCGCCTCGGGGATCGGCCCGGCCGTTCCCGCGGCGAGCGTCCTCCCCGCGATGTCGACCGGCGGCCGGTCGTCGCCGAGCGCCACCGAAGGGTCCACGATGGATTGGGTCCCCTGGACCCCGGCGGCCCCGTCCGCGCTGGAAGGCGCGAGCTTCGCCGCCAACTCGAGCTCGGGCGAGGGCGTGCTGTTCGGCGGCACGGGCGGGTCCGGTCTGTCGAACGCCACGTACCTCTACTCTGAGGCGAGCAATCTCTGGACCCCCGTCGCGGCGACCGACGCGCCGCCGGCACGAAGCGACTTCGGATTCGCCGCGAACGAGGCGGGGGACTCCGCGATCCTCTTCGGAGGTCGGACGAACGCGTCCACCCAAGCCGTGTCGAACGAGACCTGGGTCTTCGATTTCGGGTCCCAACGGTGGACGGAACTCGTCACTCCCGTCGCTCCCGCCGCCCGACAGGACCCCGCCTTCGCAGTCGGAGGAGGCATCGCACTGCTGTACGGAGGGTGGGCCCAGAACGTGAGCGGGATCGGGCAGATCACCTACTCCGACACCTGGGCGCTGAACACGACCACGGACACCTGGGATCAGTACGTCACCGCCGGACCGACCCCCGGCGCGGTCCACGGTGCGTCCCTGATCTGGGTGCCGACGCTGGGCGAGTTTCTGCTCTTCGGGGGTTGTTATCCCTGCTCGGCGAACGTCTGGACGTTTTCGCCGACCGACCCGGTGTGGCGGGAGCTGACCCCGCTCGGGGGCGTGCCGCCGCCACGGATGAACGCGGTCTGGGTCTGGGATGAGGCCGAGGAAGTCGCCGTCCTCTTCGGAGGCACGAACGGCACGGCGACCTACGACTCCACCTACTACTTCCAACCGAGCATCACGGCGTGGACTTCGGCCGCGACCTCGGCGGTGCCGTCCGCACGATACAGCGCCGCGGCCGACTTCCTCGACCTGGAGGGAAACTCGAGCGTGCTCCTGACGGGCGGCGCCGGCACGAACGGTCCGCTCGGCGACGTCTGGCGTCTTGCCGCGACCGCGAACCTCACCGTGAAAGTCGGGAACGCGGCGACCGGGGTTGGGATCGCGAACGCGACCGTCCAGGTCGGCCCCAGCTCCGACCTTCTGACCAACGCGACCGGCTTCGCGACCGCGTTCGCGCTCCCGTCGAACGTCACGGCGGTCACGGCCTCGCAGGCCGGCTACTCGCCACGGTCGACCTCGGTCTGGCTCCCCCCGGGGTCGAACGTCGAGATCTCCCTCAGTCTGGCGCCGGTACCGCCGGCGACGGTCGTGGTCGAGGTGAGGGACCCGTCAGGAGCTCCCCTCTCGAACGCGAGCGTAGGACTGTCGTACTTGACGCGGCCGGTGGCGGGCTCCCCTCAGCGGACCAATGCGTCCGGCGGGGTCATCTACACCGACGTGCCCGCGGGCAACTACACGCTCTCGGTACAACGGACGGGGGACCACCCGTCCACGACGTCGGTGGATGCCGCCTCGGGGTCGACGGTCCCGGTGAACATCACGCTCTCTCCGCTCTACCTCCTCCTCGTCCGCACCGAGGCCCTCCTGCCGAACGGCACGCTCGCCGCCGCGGCCGGGGTGGGGATCACCGTCGCCGGGCGGGGGATCGGGTCGACGGGGCCGGGTGGGACGTTGAACGCGACGCTTGACCTACTCGGTCCGGTCACGGTCGCGGGCTCACTGTACGGATTCCTCACCACCTCGGTCCCGCTCAACGTCACGTTCACCGGCGTCGGCTACGCGAACCTGACCCTGCGCGCCGAACCGTATCCGACGGTCACGATCGCCATCCTCGGCCAACGGGGCAACGGGCCGGGATTCCAGGTGCGCGGCGCGAACGTGACCGTCACCAACCTCAGTGCGCTCTCGACCGGCCCGTATCGAACGACGTTCGTCACGAACATCGAGGGGACCGTGACGTTCTCTCTGCCGACCGGGAACTACTCCGTCTCGGTCTCGGCGCCGGGATTCATCTCGAACACCTCCATCCCGCGGCTCATCGCGCCCCCGGGCGCGAACCTGAGCCGAACGTACTACCTCAGCCTGATCGGATTCTCGAACATCGTCGTGCTCGTCCTCAGCGACGGGAGCGGCAATCCGCCCGTCGGCTCGGCGACGGTCGATCTACATTTCGTGGGTACGAACTTGAGCTCCGGGCTCCCGTTCCCGAACGAGACGCGCGTTTCGAAGACGAGCGGCTACGCGAACTTCTCGGGCGTTCCGCAGGCGAAGGTGCTGTGGGTCGTCGTCGCGACGGGCTTCGAGCCGGCGAACGGGTCGTTCCAGGTCGAATTCGGCAGCCCGTCGAACCGGTTCGTGCTCTATCTCGTCCCGATCCCTCCGCCGACCTACGTCGGGCTTCACATCTTCCCCGTGGCCTCGGACGCCATCTGGTCGCTGATCCTCTTCCCGATCGCCGGCCTGTTGGGCGCGCTCGTCTACTTGACCGTGCTTCGAAACCCCGGCTCGCGGGCGCGGGAGGTACGCGAGGAGGCCGAGGCGGACCGGTCGAAGCGCCGCGAGGGTGGGAATCCCCCGTAGGGGCCCCGCGGATCACGAGGCGTTCCCGGGCGCCGGACCGGATGGGTCCGTCGCCCTGGGGGAAGGGTCCGGGGGAGCCCGGTCAACATTCGACTCGGGAGGCTCGGCCGGTGGGCCGGCCGCCGGACGCGGGGGCGCGGTACCGGCCACCCCGGGGTCGAGCGGGCGAACGGTGGTTCGGATCAACCAGAGAGCGGCGATCGCGACGGAGGCAACGGTCGCCGCCACCGTCCACGTCGGGACGAAATACGAGGCGACCAGGAACGCGCCGGCCGCGGCGGCCCCGACGAACACCGGCTCGATCCCGGGGGGCCACGTCGCGAGCGGCGTCTCTCCGACCGACCGCTCTCGGAACACCCCGCGCTGCGCCGGGGTGAAACCGTAGGTCCCGCCCACGTCCCGCTCGGAATCGACGCTGCGGTACGTCCGAACCGCGACGGGCAGCGGGGCCCGGGCGCCGGTCTGGGGGCGTACGCTGACGAGCAGGAGTCCGACGAGGGCGACGGCCACGAGCGCGGTGTAGAGGGGGTCGAAGAAGAGGTTCAGCGGCAACGGCGGGCTCGCGGCGCCGGAGAGAAGGCCGCCGAAGACCTGGAACTGCTGGCCGACCAGAGAGAAGAAGTGGGTGACGTACGCGCTCGCGATCGTGGACGGACCGCTACCGACCGCGCTCGAGGCGTTCGCCAGAAGGAACAGCCCCCACAGGGTCGCGACCGAGAACGCGACGAACCGGATTCCGAGCGCACTCTCCGGGCGCGCGACGTACCCGGACAATACCCACGGTCCCCCCACGAGGAACCCGACGAGGATCGCCGGCCCGTACGGACCGAAGACGCCCGGGGTGAGCGCGACCGCCACCGCGGTGGCGACCAACGCCACCGCGAGCACAACGTTGGGGAGGCCCACGGCGTGCCGCTGCACGAAGGTGAGGCATCCGACCGCGAACGCGCCCGCGGCTGCCGACGCGACCGCGACCTGCGCGCCGGGAAAGTGCGGCAGGAGTTCGAGGGCGACCCCCAAGAACGGCGCGCTCAACGCGACGTAGCCGACCGGTCGCTCGATCATGGGACCCCGGAAGCGCGGGGGTCGGGAGCGAAGAGTCGGGCGACCGAATCGGTCGCATCGTCCCGCCCAAAATACGCGACCGACGCGCCCGCCCGCGCGAGCGCTTCGGTCACGGAGGTCGCGCGCCGGATCGCCGGTCCGAGGAGGGTGCGGAACGCCTCCTCCTGGCTCAGGTCGGGCAGTTCCCGGTACATCGTCCCGACGTCCGGAACGAGGGCGTAGACCCGGTGGCCCGCGGCCCGCAACGCCGACGCCTCGGACGCCATTTTCGCCGGGTCGTCGCCGGGTGACGTGAAGGCCAGCACGCTGGCCGGACGCTTCAACTCCGTCCGCAGAAAGCGCAGCGCGGCCGCAAAGGACGATGGGGGAGAATGGACCTCGGCGTCAGTGAGCGCGCGGAGCGCCTCGAATTCGTGAGCCGACCCCCGCCCCGGTGCCACGAACTTTTCCACGCGGTCCGAGAACAGCAGAACACCCCCGCGCCCTCCCTCATCGAACGCGGCCCGGAGCGCCCGCGCCGCGGCCGCGACCGAACCCTCGAGCGCGTTCTCGTAGCCGGCGCCGGTCGCCATACCGCGGCCAGTATCGATCAGGACGACCAGGTCCTGCTGGCTCTCCCGGTCGTACTGGCGGACGTAGAGCGTCCCTTGCGTCGATCGGGACCACGCGATATGGCGGAGCTCGTCGCTGGGGTCGTACTCCCGGAGGCCGCGGAACTCCGAGCCGGCGCCGCGCGCGGCGAGGGACGTTTGCCCGACGACCATACTCGGAAGGCGCACGGGATGCCCCACCGGGAGCGACGGGGGTTGGACGAGCGCCTCGATCGTCCACGGGTCGTCGAACGTAGCGGACTTGAACGCGAAACCGAGGGTGTCGTGCGCGATCACGACCGTTGGGCCGACGTCCAGGAGCCCGCGCAGGCTGGGGGAGACGACGTACGCCAGTAGCATCGCCTCCTCGGGCGGCCACCAACTGACCAGCCGGTCGGCCCCTTCGAGGACCCGAAGTCGGTCGGAGTGGGGGTCCCGCACCTCGGCGTAGAAACCGTTCGAAAGACGAGACGTGAGGCGCACCGAGACCAACCCCGCGCCGTCGACGTTGACGAGGGAGCTCGACTCGAGGCGTTCGACGGAGAACGCCTCGGGGCCGAAGCCCCGGGTCGCGAGCGCGAACGCGAGGAGAGAAGAGAGCACCAGGCCGAGCAGGAAGACCGCGACGAGGAACAGCAGGATGTTGGTCGAGTAGAACGCCAGCAGCAACACCACGAGCGCGCCGGTCAGGGCGCCCGCGCCTCGGGAGGTGAATCGGAACGAGGCGAGCATCGACGTCCTACCTCCGACCGGGCGCTCACCGGGGAACGTCGATCGCGTCCAAATCCTGGGCGATCAGCTGGGCCACCGGTCCCGGCGTACCCGCCGCACCGCTGCCCGGCGCCGCGCGGCTCACCACCTCCGGGCGGACGATGACGCGGTGATTGAACACGGCGAAGGCGAGGCGACGTACGTCGTCCGGTATGACGTACGCCCGTCCGTCGAGCAGCGCCGCGGCCTTCACCGCCATGAGGAACTGCACGGCCGCGCGCGGGGAGGCCCCCAGCAGGAGGCTCTTGTCCGCACGGGTCTGCCGGACCACGTCCGCGAGATACCGGTAGAGATCCTCGTGGACGAAGACATCGCGATGGAGCGCACGGAGGCGGTCGACGTCCTCCGGCGTCAACACTGCGCCGCTCGACTCCGCCTCGGCGGCGCGGGTCCGGCTTCGAAGGATCTCGACCTCGCTCTCCGCGCTCGGGTACCCCATGATCCAGCGAAAGAGAAAGCGGTCGAGCTCGGCTTCGGGCAGCGGGTAGGTGCCTTCGTGCTCCAGCGGATTCTGCGTCGCGATCACGATGAACGGCACCGGGAGGGGGCGGCTGACCCCATCGAGCGTCACCTGGCGCTCCTGCATCGCCTCGAGGAGCGCGGACTGGACCTTCGGCGGGGCCCGATTGATCTCGTCCGCGAGGATGACGTTCGCGAAGATCGGACCCGGCCGGAACTCGAACTGCTGGTCCTTCGGTCGTAGGATCGTCGCGCCCAGGATGTCGGACGGCAGCATGTCCGGCGTAAACTGGATCCGTCGGAAGCTCAGCTGCAGTGTCCGTGCGAACGTCCGAACCAGTTGGGTCTTGGCGAGACCCGGGACCCCCTCGAGCAGGATGTGACCTTCCGCGATGAGCGCTGTCGAGAGCGCTCGGACCACGTCGTGGTAGCCGACGATCTGACGGGCGATCGCTTCGTTCACGCGACGGAGCATCTCTACGGGGCCGTTGGCGGTCGCTCCCGGAGCGGGAGCGTCGGAGGAGTCGGTCATGCCGCCTCGAACGCCGTCAGCGCCGACATCACGCGCTGCGTGACGAGGGCAAAGTCCCGGCCCGCCCGGCGTCGCTGCCGACGCCGGAGCCACGGCCAGCGGTCCGCGAGCCAGCCCGGTTGCTCGGCCCAAGCGGCGGAGGTGTACGCGCGCTCCAGGTCGCGCACCAACGTTCGGAGCGTCATCGGGGGGGCGAGGAAGCGGTTCGCCTCGGGATCATCCAGCGCGGCAGGGTCCGACATCCGAAGTCGGAACCGGCGCGCCACTTCCACCGAAAGCACCCTCCCCAGGCCATCGACCGCCGCGGAGTACCGCTCTCGGACCAGGTTCGAATAGACGAGGGCGTCCAGCTGGAGCCGCCAGGTCTCCGGGACCGTCCCCGGGCCGATCGCCGGAAGACGAGCCGTTCGTTGCCACGCCCAGTAACTCAGCCCCACGGTCACCACGAACGCCACGACGAGCGGGATCCCGTACGTCGGGTCGGTGGCGACCGCCCGGAGGCCCGAAAGAAGGCTCATCGATCGTCCTTCCCTTCGGGGGCCCTCATCCGGTTCCTCCCCCGGCACCGCCCCGGGCCGAACCCCTCACCGGGGTCTGGGTCGAGTCGGCTCCGATCGTCCAGGAGAGGCGACGCAGCGACGGTTCCTGGTAGATCGACCGCAGCAGGTCCATCAGCCCCTCGGTGGAGACGCCGTCCGCCGGGCCGTAGCGCACCGGCTCGTAGTACGCGTAGAGCCGAGGCAGGAGCGTGACCAGGTAGCCCATGTCGCGTCGCAGAAACCGCTCGAACAGCTCTCGGTGGGTCCACTGTTTGGGCAGTTGGAGCCCGAACGCCCGACGAAAGTCGTCTTCGGCGGTTCGAAATGCGAGGACGATCGCCTCCGAGCCTCGTCCGGAGCGGATCAATGCCTCGACCTTCGCCAGCACCGGGGGAGGCGAGACGTCCAGCGGAGCTTTCGAGGCCGGCCCCGTCGGCCGGCCGGGGGCGGTCCCTGGGGACGCCATGCGCCACGCCGGAGTCGGCCCCCTCTAATTAGCCAACGGGCGCCCCTCGCGCGGACGCTGGGCTGGCGCCTCGGGTCCCCGACGCCGTTCCGGTGCCGGCATCGCGGCCCCTCCACCCGCTCGCGGGACGTCTCGCTTGCCGATGAGGACCATCGGGTTAAAGACCCCGACCCTCGCAAACGTACGGTGGGCCTTCAGGTCGTTCGCTGGACCATGAGTTGGGGTCGTCAAGATAACGGATCCGGGGGGAGCCCGTGAGCGTCGCGGCGCACCGCTCCCGCCGCTGGGGGTTCGCCAGCGTGGGGTTGGTCGCCCTGCTCGCCGTAGGCGTCGTTTCCGCCGCGTTCGTGATCCAAAGCTCCTCCGGCGGTGCCGGGGGCGTGCAGAACGGTCTCGCGTTCTTGTCGCACTGGCAGCAGACCGGGGTTGAGTCCAGCGCTACCCCGACGCCGCGTCCCGCCGCCCTCAGCGGAATCGCGGCGGCCCCCACGCGACTCGCGGCCGTCACGTCGAGCTACCTCATGGATACGGCGACTTCGGGCGATGAGGCGGTGGAGTGGGTGTTCACCGAATCCGTGGGGATCACCCCGAACGAGGAGATTGAGATCCAGTTCGCGGTCCAGTACACGGTCGGTGCCGCCACGCACACCTCGACGGGGACGGTCTACCTCGAGAGCCAAACGGTCGCCCCGGGCGCCGCGCTGACGTTCGACCTCTATTGGGACACGGGCGCGGCGACCGGGGTCACGCTCCTCTCCGAGTCCGAGATCAGCCAGGCCTGCTCTTCCGTAGGTACGTGCCCATGACCCCGCCCCGGGACGCGAGCTTCCGCACCGGTCTCCTCGTCGCGCTCGTCGCGGTGCTGGTCGGGTCGAGCGCCGTCGGCCTCGCGGCCGCCGTCAGCACCCAGATCGGACCCGGGGAGACCGAGACCGGTCAGGGGGCGTACGTGACCGAGCACGGGCTGACGTACTGGACCTGGCATGAGACGGTACTCACGACGATACCGGCGCCGGCCCCCGCGCGGGCATCCACGACCGTCGGCACACCGACGGTCCTCCCCCGCGGTGCGCGGACGTTCTCGATCAACGCAGCGACCGCCGGGCAGGTCGCGGTCGCATGGACCTTCGACGAGCTGACGACGGTGCCCCGCAACACGGAACTCATGATCACGTTCCTCGACGGTCTCACCTCGCCCGCGACGTCGATCACGGTGTACGTGGAGACAAACGCGCGGGCGCCGATCGATACGACGCCGTACGTGTTCTACTGGGATGCGGGAACGTTCGCTCCCGCGACCTTGGTGGTCGAGACGATGACCACGACCGCCGTGGCGTGCGCGGCCGTCGGCGACTGTCCTTGACTCCCCGCAGGAACTCCGGGGGACCCACTGAGCGGGAATAATGCGCATCAACGCGCATTGCAGGAGTATAAGATGGCTCCGCGAACTTCTCTCGAAAGACTGCGCGCCGGAGACGAACGGCAGAATTAACTACCCCACCCCGCCAGATTGACGCGAGGTTAGCCTCAGATGGCTACGAACCAAAACGGAAAGCGATTCCCACGGAGGACCGTCTATGTCGCAACGGCGTTTACGTTGCTGGCGGTGGTGGCCGGTTTCGGGCTGGCCGCCTCCTTCACGGTCACGAACGGGCCGACGATCAATGGAGGCGGGGAGTACCACGCCACCAACTCGATCGCCTGGTGGACCGAGGCGAGCGCGGGCGTGGCGATTGTCCAGACGCCCGTCCCCACGACCCTCTCGGCGACCGCCGCGACCCCGACCGTACTCGCGGGCGCCGCCGCCTCGTACTCGGTGAACGCGGCGACCGCGAACGACGTCGGCCAGTACTGGAAGTTCACGGAAGCGACGACGGCCGTGGTGAACACCGAGCTCGAGATCGCGTTCACGGTGTCGACCGGGACGACACCGACCGTGACGACGGCCATCGCGTACGTGGAGTCCCAGGCGGCCGCGCCGGGAGCGGCGATCACGTTCACGATCTACTACGACCTCGGGTCGCCGGCCACCGCGACGATCACGCTCAACAGCGTGTCGGAGCTCTCCCAGCAGTGCTCCGCGATCGGAACCTGCCCGTAGGTCGGATCTCGCGGGCGTGGACCAACCCCTTCCCTCTCTTTCTCGCCGAACCCTCTTCGGCGACGACGGGCCTCGTTGCGGGACGCTGGCCGCGCCCTACCGGCGGTTATACGCCGGCCGTTCCAACGTGGGCTACAAGTAGGGGCGACCGCATCGCACATCGTTCGAGGCGCTCGGATGCGGTCGACTACACTCGGGCGGCACCGCCGGGGAGGCGTCCTGTTGGACGCGGTGCTCGTGCTGGGATTGATCCTGGTCGGAGCGTGGATGCTCCAGTCGGCCGGGATCTCCTTCCACGAGATCCTTCACGGCGCGGCCCGGTTCTTCGGGTACTAAGCTCCCGTCGGGGGAACGCCGTCAAGGGCGGCGCCGCCGGGCCGGTCCGTAGTCTCGTCGAATCGCTCGGGCGAATCGACGCCATCCCCCCGCGTCCTCTCGTCGCAGGGCTCGGGCTCGCGTCGCGACCGAGCGCGAGGTCGGTCGGTTCCGAACCCGCTCTACTTGGATCCCCGTGAACCGCAGCCGGCAAGACCGACGCCCTTCTGGTAGGAGCTCGTAGAGGAATTGGGAGTACATCGCGGGTCCCGAAACGTGGGTGGAGACCCAGGCCCAGCGCTCAGGGTAGAGGTGCACCAGCTTCTGCTTCACCGATCGCCTCCCGGGGCGAGGGTCGAACGGGTCGGCCCGGAACGAGTCCGTGAGCAGTACGAGGTCCGGGGCGAGCTTCGCGACCCGCCGCCGGGCGCGCGCCCCCATCAATTCGAGGTCCGAGGCTCGGTAGTCGGTGGCCCACCGGTAGGTCCACGCTCGGGGAGCCGGAAGCGTCAGAGAGAAGCCGTAGCGGACGCGCTGGACCCACATCGTGTCGCCGTCGCGCGGGCCGCCGACGGGTCGCGGGAATTTGAACGTTGTCTCGGCGGAGGGCGGGCGCGAGGGGTGCGCTCCGCTACGGCGCCGGGAGCGGAGAGAACGAGACCATCTGGGTCAGCCGGCCCGACGCGCCCAGCAGTCCCGCGTCGATCCCCGTCAGCGGCGGTTGGCCGTCCCCGAATTCGGTCGTCCAGGCCACGAGGATCCATCCGTGATGTTCGGCCAGGAGCCGGGCAGAGCAGCGGCCCTTGGGGTACTGCCGCCGAAAAGCGCCGATCGAGGCGAGCTGGGCGGAGAGCCCCCAATGCTCGCCGTGGGCGCTCACAAAATGCGTTTGCTCGTTGCACGTAGCCTCGAGCAGCTGGCGCGCCTCGGTCTCGTAGTGCGCGTTCCATGCCCCGATGAACTGCGCCACGACCTCCTCGGCTCGGCTCGGACGATCGGGCATCGTTCGTTCGGGTTCCCACAGCGTTGCCGGATAGAAAGCCTGTTTCGAAGCACGAACGGTCCGGTCAACGCGGCTGAGCCCGCCGACGTTACACCGAAGGACGCGCCGTAGCGCGCCCCCGTGTCCAGACCGAAGGTCAGCGACGGCGCGTCCGGGCGAGCGCTCGGACGCCCGGGGCATCCTCCCGGAACTCATTCGCGAGGAACTTTGTCGCGAGCCGCTTCAACCGAGGCGACGCGATTGATCTTGATTTGAACTCCCCGTACGAGTCGACACGCGTGCGACGCCCTTGGGGAGTGTACACGTACGTCCACTTCGAGCCCGCCCAAGGTCCGGTCAGCAGCTCTTGCACCGCCGCTACGGGCGGGAAGAACGTGATCCGCATCGTCTCGCGTTTCCACTCACGACCGTACTTCCGTTCGGCCCGGTAGAGAATGGCCATCGGGTTCTTCGTCACCAGCGTCACCTTCCCGCCGCGCGTCGTGTGATGGGCCGCGTCGTGGGCGCCGCCTCCGAAGATGTAGGTCCAGACGACATCGACCGGGGCGTCGAAGACGGCCCCCTCGTCGCGAACGAAGACCACGGTTCAGCCCTTCCGTCCCTGCGCGCCCTGGCGATGTGCCGTCATCGTCTCATCGCGCGCCGCCCGCTCGAGCCCGGCGATGTCGAGCTTGCCCATCGTCAGCATCGCCGCAGTCACGCGCTGTACTTTCCGCGAGTCCCGGCTCGAGAGCAACTCTCCGAGCCGGTCCGGGACGATTTGCCACGAGACCCCGAAGCGGTCCTTCAACCATCCGCACTGGCCGGGCACTCCCCCGTCGGTGAGCCGGCGCCAGAGAAAGTCCACCTGGGCCTGGTCGCGACAGCCGACTTGAAGGGAGAACGCCTCGGTAAATTCGAATTGGCGCGGGAGACTCAACGCGGTGAACGGACGGCCCCCCAATTCGAATTCGACGACGAACACTTCCCCCGGCTTTCCGAGACCCCCCGGACCGTACCTCGTCACGTGCCCGATCTTCGAACGGTGGAACAGGGAGACGTAGAGCCGGGCCGCGGCCTCGGCGTTACCGTTGAACCAGAGGAACGGCGTGATGCCGCTGACCATGACCTTGCCGGACGATCGGTTCCTCACTTCGACCCCCGAGGAGACATCGTGCGCCGCATCGACCGCCGCGGCTTAACGGGGAGGAGGAGGAAAGTGAGACACTCTGAGAGTGAACGGGATCGCCCTCGGTCCGAGCGTGGCGGGCCGCCGGGACTGTCTCCCCGTTCAGGGCAGCGTTTGGCCGATCGTCTGGCCGGTGAAGTGATTCATTCCGTAGACCACCACGGTGTTCTGCTGACCCCACATCCAGCTCGACGCCGCGGTTCCTGTGCCGACGACCACGTACATCGTGGAGGAGATCACGGTGCTGCCCGAGTAGCCCGTGGCGTACGTGAACGCTTTGGTCATGGCCAATCCGGCCTTGGCGGCGATGGAGTAGTACGCGATCGGTGTGGTCGACCCGGCCTTCATGACGGCGAAGGCCGCCGCGTCCGTGTTGATGTAGGTCGCTCCCAGCGGCGTCTTCACCGTGAACAGAACGTCCCCCAACGTTACCGACGACGAGAGCTCGATGGAGAAATTGAAGAGCCGATCGCCCGCCTTGCCGCAAATGTGGTCCGTGACCCCCGCGGTCCAGCACGTCCCCGCGGAGGGACTGCCGACCTCGAAGGCGTTTTCGATCGACGGCTTCGAAGTGGGCCCGTGGGTCAAACCGGCGACCAGAACATAGAGCACCGCGGCGAGGACGACCGTGATCGCCACGAGGAGGATCGTCGCGATGATCGGCGAGACCGCACGTCGGGCGCCCGGCGCCGTTCGGCGGCGAACGCCGCGTCGCCTGGGTCGCTCGTCGCGCCGGCGAACCATCCTGACCTCCCGCGTCCGAACTCGGAGGGTTGCCCCTCCGCGTCGTCAACTTTCTTGTCGATGGTAGTTAAAGAATCTTTTGCTCGAACCCGTAACCCCCTTCGGGCCGACGAACCGAGAATCCCGGCCGCCCCCGGGGCCCGGTCGGCGTCCGGCCCTCCGCCGATAGGGATTAGAGCCGGGAGTGCCGAGTTTCCAGCATGCGCCCTCCCGACCGGTCGGGCATCCTACCGGCGCGCACCGGGAGGATCGCGGCGGCCGTCCTGTTGAGCGTGTTGCTCGCGGGAACGGCGGTAGCCGCCGCGCCGGTCGCCGCTCGGTCGAGCCCGTCGGCGACGGCTCCCCTCGCGCTTCTCCCTCGCGCTCCGGACGCAGCGAACGCTACCTATCTCGTGTCCTTCGTCGAGTTCAGCCTCCCCCTCGGGGCCACCTGGTACGTGAACATCACCGGACTGCCTTCCCTGACCGCGACGGTGACGATCGCCACGGGCACCGCGATCTCGACCGAGCTGTCGAACGGGACGTACAACTACACGGCGACGACCAACGAGCGCTACTTTACCGCCGGGGGTGAGCGAGGGTTCAACGTCTCGGGTGCGACTGTGTCGCAGAACCTCCTCTTTACTATCCAAGCGGGAATCTATCAGATCCTCTTCCTTGAGAACGGCGTCGCGGGCGGCACCAACTGGTCGGCCACCTTCAACGGAACGACGGAAACCGCGTCCGCCCCGAACGCGATCGTCTTCTACGAGCCGAACGGCTCGTATCACTATTCCATCGGGGTGGTGCCCGGCTACACCTCCAATCTCACTGTTGGGACCACCACGATTCATGGAGTAGGGATCGTCTATTCCGTCGGGTTCACCGGCCCCCCGTCGCCCGGGCCCTCTTCGGCGGCAGCGTTCCCTTGGACCTGGCTCCTCGGCGGCCTGATCGCGGGGGGCTTGATTGTCTTCGTGATGATGCTTCTCGTCCGGCGTCGGTCCGGGCCCGACGAGAGCCCGGACGGCGAGAGCGGGGAGACTCCGCCCGTCTCGCCTCCCGAGTCGGGCTCGTAGCCGATCCGGCGCCGGCCCCGGATCGTCCCGGCCCGCAGCGGCAGTCGCGCGAGCGGTCGGGTCGGTCCATGCCGAGAGCGCCCGCGAACTCCCCCAGGGCGACGCTCGGTGATGCACCACCCCGCTTGCCTCACGTCGCGTCCATGAACATCCAATCGCGGGGTACCCGAGCGCCGCGAGGAGAACGGCCTCGAAACCGTTCCGGACGCGGTTAGATACGCGGGGGATACTACGGGAAGGTTGCACCATGCGGGTCCTCCGGACTCGTGCGATCGCTGGCGAGCCGGGTCGGTGGGCGCGACGCCGAGCGCGGAGTGGTTCCTGCTCTTGGAGCCCGATCGCGATCGTTCTCGTCGCGGTTTTGGTCGCGGCTCCGTCGGCCATTGGGGCCGAACGGGGTCTCTCCGATGGTCCATCCACCGCCACCCATCCGGGGGGTTTGCCGGGTCGGCCGGCGAGCTCGGGTGTACCGTCGTCACGACTTTCCGCCGACTCGACCCAGTGCGGATTCTACGGGGCTCCGGACGGGCCGGCGGGCGCCGTGTACGATTACGTCCAGAACGTCGTCTTCGTGTCGGACTCGGAGACGAACGAGATCTACGTACTCTCTGCGTCCAACGATACGATCGAGACGACGATCTGGCTCGGGACGGAGTGCGTGAATCCTTTCGGGCTGGCGTACGACCCCGAACTCGGAGAGGTGTTCGTCGCGGAAACCGGAAACGGAGCGATCGTGGCGATCTCCGACACGAACTACTCGATCGTCGCGACCATCCCGGTACCGGGCGAGCCCTGGAACCTCGCGTACGACAACGGTCTCGACGAGCTCTTCGCCACCGACCCGGTGTCGGGGAACATCACGGTCGTCTCCCTGCGAACCGAGAGCGTCGTCGCGACCATCGTGGACGGTCGATTCTCACAGCCGATCGGGATCACGGACACCCCGTACGGCTGGCTGTTCGTGGCCAACTCTCTGGGGTACTACTCGGACACGGTCACCGTCATCTCCGACGACACGGACGCGATCCTCTTCAACGTCAGCGTGAACTGTGAGGGCGCGGGAGCGAGTTGGCCCGAGATCCCCTTCGCCGTCGCCTACGACTCGCGGACCGACAACGTCTACGTCTCCTGCGAACTCGGCAGTGGGCTGGCCGTGATCTCGCCCGCCGTTCGGAGCCAGGTCGGCTACGTTTCTCTCAACGACACGTCGACCGCCATCGGCTACGACGCGTCGACGTCGGAGATCTGGACCGTCTCGCCGTTCTCCGGCCGGGTCTACGCGGTGTCCGACGTCACCGGCCAGGTCGTGAGTTCCGGGCGCACCGGGGGGAGGCCGTACGAAGGGCTCGCGATCGACAATCGCACCGGCGACGTGTTTGTCCCCGACTTTCTCGAAACGAACGTGACGGTGCTTAACGGCGAGGCAGCCTGGGTTGGAAACACCACCCTTCCGTTCCCGCCCGCCGAGTCATCGCTCGTCTCGGGGGTCGACGCCTGGATCCTCGCGTTTCTACTGGTCGGGCTGCTCCTCGTGGTGGCCCCGGTGGTCTGGCTTGGGCTTCGAAAACCACCCGCTCGAGGGTACAACCCGCCGGCCGACGACCCCCTGGGGGGCCGTACGGTCTGAGGTCACCTGCGGTGTCGCGAGGCAGCATGCGACCGCGCGAAGAGACGCGAGACCCGGTCCCTGGATGGTCGCCCGGTTCGGCCTAGTCGCGGCGCGAAGCCGGTCGCAGGAGGGACCGGTTGTGAAACACAAGGATGCCCCCCGCGACAAGCAGGCCGAAGCCGACGATCCCCAGGGCGGGGAGAAGCAGGCCCGTCCAGACCGAACCCGAAGAGTTCGCCTCCGAGCGGTCGACCAGGACGGCCGCGCCGTAGGCGATCGCGAGGACGAAGCCCAGGGTGAGCACCGCGAGGCCGAGGCGGTAGTTCTGCGCCCAGGCCGACCGGAACGATTCCTCGGTGGGGAGGTCGTCGGAAGGAGCCATGGACACCCCCCCTACGGGCCGGGGAGGGGAAAGAACTCGCGGTCGCGGGGACTCGGGCCGGGTCGGGAGCGCGGAGCTCAGCGCATCGCCTTCTTCAGGAGCGCGGCCACGCGCTCCTCGTCCGCGGCCGTCAGCTCCTGGACCGCGAACTGGGTGGGCCACATCGGTCCGTCATCGAGGTTCGCGCCGTCGTTGAACCCGAGCGTCAGATAGCGCTCGCCAAACACGTTCGGCCCGCGAACGAAGCAGATCACTTCCTTTTCCTTCGCGTACGCCGGCAAGCCGTACCATGTACGGGGGACCAGTTCGGGTGCGTTCGCGCGGATGATCTCGTGCAACCGCTGGGCGATGGCTCGATAGGGGGCGGGCATCGCCGCGATCTTCGCCAACACCGCGCTCTCCCCGTCCTCCTTGGGGGAACTCGGACGGGGAGGACGTTTTTCGCCGCGACTCGGCTTGCGGGTCAGTTTCTCCGTTCGAGACATCCGCCGAGGACCAACCGTCGGCAAGGGGTCCGGGCCCACATAGGTTTCGAGCCCCCCACCGCGTCCGAGGGGCGACCCCTTTTCCGCTTCCGGGCATTCCCGCCCCAGGGGCCGCGGCATGCGCTCCGAGCTCGAGTCGATCCGTCAGTGGTACGCCTACAACGCGGTGGCGCGCCAGGGCTACTTCACGACCCTCTCGAAGCTTCCGCCGCAGGAGTTGACCAAGGACCGGGGGGCCTCCTTCCCGACCTTGCTGGACATCCTGGGTCATTCGATCGGCGGCATCGAGACGTGGATCGTCCGGATGTCGGCGCTCAACGGAACGAAGTTCTCCGGCTACACGGGACCGGACGTCGAGAATCTCGAGGACCTCCGGAAGTACGAGATCGTCGTCCAAGGGTACGTCGACGAGTTCTTCGGTCGGCTGAGGAACGAGGATCTCGACCGGACCTACCTGGTTCCGAAGCTGCCCCCGTGGTGGGAGGAGGACTTCACGACCTCGATCCGGGCCACCCTGTTGCACGTCGTCGAGCACGAGATCCAGCACCGGGGCGAACTGAACGCCCTCCTCTGGCAGATCGACGTCGACCCTCCCATCCTCGACTGGGACGAATTCGAAAAGATCGAGGCGAGCCGACCGTCCAAGTGAGCTCGAGAGCGACGCGGCACGATTGCTCCTCGGCCGCCGGGGGCTACCCGCGAAGTCGGGGTGGGCCCCCCCGGACCGGACGGCTCAGCCGGTCGGCGGCGGTGGCGGGGTCTCCTGCCACGGCGGGGGTGTCGGGGTCCCGGTCACCCCGGGCGGCGGCGTGTACGGAGCGACCGGCGGTCGAGCGGCCGAACCACCCTTGCGGCGGCGGGACAGGAGTACTGCGACGATAGCCCCCAGGACCGCGAGAACGACCACCACGAGTAGGACGTCGGTCCACGGGAAGCCCCCCGACGGGGTGGTGGAGGTGGGTTGAGACGTCGACGTGAAGGTCACGGTCACCGACGCGCTGCCCGAACTGACGAGGAGGTTCCCGCTCGAGGCGGAGGCGGAATAGCCGGTGATCGACGAGACCGTGTACGCGTAGCTTCCGTTCGGTTCGTCCAGCAGGATCTGGGTGCCGGTGCTCGAGTGGAGCTCGCCTCCGATCGAGACCGACCAGTTGGTCCCGGTCGGGAGTCCGACCTCCGTGAACGTAACTGTGTACGTGAACGGAGCGTAGTTGATCGAGATCGTCGAACCTACGCCGTTCACCGCGGCCGTCCCCGCACTCGGGGTCGGGACGTATCCGGCGATCGGGGTCGCGGACCAGTCGAACGTTCCGTTCTCCTGGGCCGTCGCGATCAACGCGGAGGTCGACGACTCGGTCGTGCCGTTGAGACGGACTCCCCAGGACGTGCCGGTCGGTAGGCCGGTCTCGGTGAAGTTCAGGGGGAACTCCGTCGGGATGTAGCCGAGGACCCGTTCGTTCTCCGAGTCGACGACCCAGAGATTACCGTGCGCATCGGTCACCGCGTCCGTTGGCTCGTAGAGCCCGGTGGCGGTCGTGTTGGCTCCGTACGTGCTCAGGTTGCCTTGACCGATGACCTCGGAGGCCGTCGCGTTCGTGACGATGTCGGGTGCCGGCCCCTTGAACTCGAGGACCCGGTTATCGAACGTGTCGGCGACCCAGAGATTGCCCGCCCCATCGACCCAGACCCCATCCGGCCCGACCGTACTGCTCGGGTAGTCCGAATCGTACGTGGTCATGTTCGCCTGGCCGACGACGACGGACGCCGCCTCACCCGAGGAGAACGGCGCGTCATATCGGAGGACTCGGTTGTTGTCGTAATCCGCGACCCACGCGTTGCCGGCCGCGTCGAAGGCGATCCCGTCCGGCTCGGATTCGTTGACCGCGGTGGTATTGCTCTCGAACCCCGTGAGGGAGGATTGCCCGAGCACCAAGGACGCGCTCTCGCCCGTCGTGATCGGACCGGGGTACTCGAGCACGCGGTTGTTGTCGTAGTCGGTGACCCAGAGCGACCCGTTGGAGTAGGCGATCCCCGAGGGGCCGGAGAGATTCGCGGGCCCGTGACCCGCGACGTATCCCGTGAGCGTCGATTGTCCCACCACGACCGTCGGCGTCATTCCGTCCGTGAACGGGGGCTCGAATTCGACCACGCGATTGCTGTTGTAGTTGGCCACGAAAAGGTCGCCGGCAGGGTCGAACGCGAGCCCATCGGGGAAGGAGAGGTTCGCCGCGCC
>JASHUL010000181.1 GCA_030039995.1 Thermoplasmata archaeon | reverse complement strand
CCGAAGCCCGAGAAGAGTACCTCGCGCGGGTCGAAGAGGACCTGCGCGCGGTGCTCCGACCCAGCCGCGACCGAGGCGACGCGGCGCCCCGAGAGGTGGCGTTCTTCGTCGCGGCCCCGTGGAAGACGGAGGTCGAGCGGTGGATGCGAGAGGCGGTCGGCCGGCACGAGGAGCCGACGGTCCGGGCGATCATGGATCGCGCGCGCTCCCACCCGGACGTCCTCGGTCACCGGGCCGAGGTCCCCTCCTACGTCCAGCGGGTCGCCCCGCTGCTCCGCTCCGAGCCCGCGTCCGAGCCGCCCGCGGTCGACGAGGTCGAGACCCTCCGCTCGGCCGAGGCGCATCTCGCGCGTCGCTTCGGTTTCGACTCGGTCGCCGTGTACCCGGAACGGGAGGGCGAGCCGCACGACCCCCTCGGGCGGCGCGAACGCGCCCGCCCCGGCCGGCCCGCGTTCTACCTCGTTCGCGCCGCTCCGACCCAGTGACCGGTGCGACGGGTCTCAGCCGGACCGTCGCCGGTGGCGGGGGAAGTTGAGGTACATCCGCGACGGGGTCGGGTGCGCCGAGACGCGACGGTACTTGGCGGAACGTTTCGCCGAGTAGCTGCGGGCGACCGCGCCCGAGATCTCGAAGTAGATCAGCTGGCCGACCGGCATGCCGCCGTAGATGCGGACCGGCAGCTTCACGCTCATCTCGAGCGTCCAGTAGTTGCAGAAACCCTCGTCGCCCTTGCCCGCCGTCGAGTGGATGTCGATGCCGAGCCGGCCGACGCTCGACTTCCCCTCGAGGAACGGGACGAAGCCGTGGGTCTCCGTGTACTCCTCGGTCACCCCGAGGTAGAGCTGGCCGGGGACCAGCACGAACCCGTCCCGAGGGATCCGGAACTCTCGGACCGGGTTCGGCGTCCGCGCGTCGAGCGCGCCGCGAGCGTAGACCGCGAGGTACGGCCCGAGATGCACATCGTAGGAGTTCGTGCCGAGACAGTCCGGGCGGTACGGCCGGATGACGATGCGACCCCGTCGCATCTCTTCGCGGATCTTGACGTCCGAGAGGATCATGCGGGGCCGGCGGCGCCGAGCCGGCCGACTTATTTAACCGACGGCGGGCCGGCGGTCGGTGTCTCCAGCGTCAGCGAGGCGTACCCGACGACCTCGCGCATCGGTTCGGCCTCGCCCGAGTGCCCCCAGCGGAGCAGGCGGGCCGTCAGCGGCTCGTCTTCGAGAGCGGCGAGGAGCACGGTCGTGGGCGCGATCCCGCACATCGAGATGTCGTTCCCGACCACCACGTCGTAGAGCCGGCGGGGGTCGCGCGCGAGGATCGCGTCGATCGCCATCCGGTCGAGACGTTCGGCGGTTCGGGCGGGCAGGTAGTGCGAGAAGTCGGTCGACGCGAGCAAGAGCACGTCCCGGTCGCGGATCGCCTCGCGTACCGTCCGACCGACCTCTCGCAGGTAGTCGAAGTTCCCGAACCGCACCTGCAGCGCGACGAATCGGGGCCGCGGAAGGACGTACTCGAGGAACGGCAGCTGGACCTCGATGGAATGCTCGGCGGCCTGCGCGGCCTCGTCCACGGCGATCGGGGGCCGGTGTAGCGCCCGCACGAGGTCGTGGTCGGCGGCGACCGGTCCGAGCGGCGTCGACCAGTCCCGGTCCGACAGGGCGGCGCCCCGGCCCATCCCGTGGTGGTCGACGCCGAGGATCAGCACGCTCTCGGGCGCTCGCTCGACGGCGACCCGAGCGTACGCGAGCGCCGCGATCGGGCCCGAGTACGGATACCCCGCGTGCGGGACCACGGCGGCCCGCAGGTTCCGCGTCGGTCCCCGGTGCCGGGCCGGCAGCTCGCCCGGTCCTCGAGGGTCCAGGAAGCATTGCTCGAGCTGGTGGGCGAGCTCCGCCCCCGACCCCGCGTAGAACTGCCCCGCGACCGCCGGTGGCCGAACGCCCCCGCTCACGCTCGACCTCAGGGTACGGAGAGCTCCGCCACGACCCCCGACGCCTGCTCGTCCGTGAGCCGGGTCCGGTGGACCGAGTGGAACGGGTTCGCCTCGCCGTACCGGGGGATCACGTGGAAGTGGAGGTGAAACACGATCTGCCCGGCGTTCGCCCCCGCGTTCAGGGCGACGTTGTAGTCCGGGGCGAGCCGCTCGACGCGACGGACGATCGTCTCCAGCGTCCGTACGACCGCCGCCTGGTCGGCATGGCTGAAGTCCGTGAGTCGAGCGCCGTGACGTTTCGGGATCACCAGGAGGTGCCCGCGGGTGAACGGGTAGAGGTCGAGGAAGGCGAGGGTCGACGCATCCTCGTAGACCTTGAAGGCCGGAGCCTTCCCCGCGACGATGTCGCAGAACACGCACGGCGCCGAGGCGCCCGAGGGCGACGCCATTTTCGCCCCGACCTCGCCTGCCAATAAAGGGTTGCAGGGTGAAGTTCGGGTGAGTTGCCCTCATTAGGAGTGTGCTGTCTTCCTTCCGTGATGCGTCCACCGATCGCGGTGCTCGCGATGGTGGTCGCCTCGCTCGTCGTGGGCTCTCCGCTCGCCGCGGGCGTGGCGCCCACCGCCGCCGCGAGTTCCTCCGGCGCGACCCCGCTCGTCACCGACGCGGTCCCCGTGCCGGCCGGCAGTCCGGTCACCCCGGTCCCTACGTCGAGCGACCTCGTGATCTCGCTCACGATCGCGTACCCGAACCCCGGAGGGCTCGAACGGTTCCTCGCGCAGGTCGAAGACCCGTCGTCCCCGCTCTACGACGACTATCTGACGCATTCCGAGTTCGAGTCCACGTTCGCTCCGAGCGCCGCGACGGTCGGCTCCGTGGTCGGGGTGCTGGACGGCGCCGGGGCGCGGGGCGTCACGGTGGGTCCGGACCGGCTCACGGTCATCGCGACCCTGCCCGTCGCGTCGATCGAGGCCCTCTTCGGGGTCCGGATGGTCTACTTCTCCGAGCTCGACGGAACACGGGTCTACACCGCCGAAGGGATCCCCACACTGCCGTCGTCCCTTTCTGGGCTCGTGTCGGGCATCTCGGGCCTCAGCAACTCGGCCGACTTCCGGCTCTCGCTCAACCTCGCGGCGTCCTCCCTCGAGCGGGTGAGCGCGCCGACCGGCGGGGACGAGTTCGCGGTCAACAATTCGACGGACACGCAGTGGTTCGTCGGTTCGGACTTCACCCAGGCGTTCAAAGCGAACCTCCTTTTCCCAGGCAACGGGAGCGTCATCAGCCCGATCAACGCCTCGTTCCCGACGAACGTCGCGGTCGCGACACTGCTCGCGAGCGGCTACAACGTCACGAACAACACGAACACGCCGCCCTGGGACCCCGCCGTGATCCACGCGTACTTCAACGATACGCTGAACAACGAGACGCCGCTGTCGAAATGGCCGCAGTCGAATCTCACCGGCGTTCCGGTGAACATCTCGGGGATCACCCCACCGCTCCCGGGCTCCTTCGGTGCCGTGAACGACTCCTCGCTCGACGAGTTCGAGAACTCGCTCGACCTCGAGATGGCCGGCAGCCTCGCGCCGGGCGCACCGCTCTACAACTTCTACTTCGCGGGCAGCCTGCTCGCGACCGCCGTTTCGGACGCCGACGTCGCGCCGTACTTCGACCAGGACCTCGCCGCGGCCCTCTCGTACAACTACACCCCAGCGCGGCTGGGCGTCGTCTCCGCCTCGTTCGGGATCACCGACCTGAACGACTCGGGATGGAACGCGGAGCTCGAGGAGGCCGCGGCGACCGGCGTGACGGTCGTGGCCGCGAGCGGCGACCAGGGGAACGCCCCCAACAGCCTGACCGGCCGTGACAACGGGCCCTGGCTGGTCTGGCCCGCGTCCGCGGCGTTCAACACTTCGGGCGTCCTTTCGGTCGGCGGGACCTCGTTCCGTCTCTCCGGGACGCCGGTCGGCTGGGTGAACGAGACCACGATCCAGGTCAGCTACGACCCCGCGATCGGGAACCTCACGAACGTCTCGGCGTGGTGGGACACGGACGGGGGGCCCGGCGCCTACACCGGCACGGAGGGTGGCGTCAGCGTCGTCTATCCCGAGCCGACATGGCAGTACCACTCCGCCGCCCAGCCCAACATCGTCAACGCCACGGTGCGGCAGGGGGCGTCGACGATCGGTCGAGCGGCGCCCGACATCGCCTTCCCGGGGAACTCGACGATCGCGTACGTCGAGGCGGACCAGTTCGGGAACATCTACGGGGCGCTGCTCGAGGGCACCAGCATCGCGGCCCCGGCGTTCGCCGGGTTCCTGGCCGACATCATCGCGGTCTCCGACCACCGGTTCGGGTTCATCGCGCCCGAGATCTATCGCATCGCGAGCTACTTCGCCGCGCATCCGGGCCCGACCGACCCGTTCTACGACGTGACGAACGGCTCGAACTATGTCTTCTCCGCCACCTCGGGCTGGGACGCGACGACCGGCTGGGGGATGCCGATCGCGCCCTTGTTCTACGCGGCGGACGCGACCCCCGCGATCCGCGACTATCAGTACACGGGACCGACCCCGGGGCTGCCGACCGCGCCGCCTCCGCCCGGCGTGCCGTGGACGGAGATCTTCATCATCTTCGGGGTCGGCGCGCTCGTGGCGATCCTGCTCGTGATCGCGATGGCCCGTCCGTCGAAATCGGAGCGGAACCCGCCGCCCGCACCGCCCGAGGGCGTCCTCGCTCCCCCGCCGCCGGGCGCGTTCCCGTCGGCGGCGTACAACGGGCCCACGTTCGTCTGCCCGTACTGCGGGGCGATCCGTCCGGCCGAACCCGTGCGGTGTCCGCGGTGCGGCGCGCTGTGACGCCGCGCTGTTCCGCCGGCGACTCGGGCCCGCGGTCGACGCGCAGCCGACGCGATGACGGCTGACCTACCGGCGGCCCAGCGAGCGTTCGACCGCGTCGGCGCCGCGATCGAGTCCCGGGTGCTCGAGAACCCGGTCCTCGCCTGGATGCGGGAGACGAACCGCCGCGAGCTGCTCGCCTCGTTCGCCCCCGGGTCCCGGCTCCTCGAGATCGGATGCGGGACCGGAGCGGATGCCGAGTTCCTCGCCGACCGAGGGTACCGGGTCGTCGCGACCGACGTCTCGGGGGAGATGGTGAGCGCCGCGCGCCGACGCGTGGCCGCTCGAGGCCTGGACGGCCAGGTCTCGATCCGACAGGGTCGGGTCTTCGACCTCGGGAGGGCGCTGCGCGACGAACGAGCCCCGCCGTTCGACGGGGCGTACGCGAACTTCAGCCTCACCTACGAGCCGTCGCTCCGGGCCGTGGTGGCCGAGGTCGCCTCCCTCTGCCGTCCGCGGTCGAGCTTCGTGTTCACGCTGCCGAATCGGCTCGCCGCGTCCGTGCCCGCCCTCGCGCTGGTCCGGGGTCGTCCGAGAGAAGTGTTCGAGCGCTGGCTCCCCGACCGCTCCCTCGAAGTGCGCGGGATCCGGGTCGGGGTCCGAGACTATCGCGTGGGGTCGGTCCGCTCGGCGC
>JASHUL010000180.1 GCA_030039995.1 Thermoplasmata archaeon | reverse complement strand
CCATCTGGAGCACCTCGACGCGCTTCTTCTCGCCCCCCGAGAACCCCTCGTTCAGCGAGCGCTTCAGCAGCGCTTCGTCCATCCCGAGGTAGGAGAGATGCGTCTTCAAGTCCCGGTCGAACGTCGAGACGTCGGCGCTCTGCGCCGTGTGCCGCTGCATGTACGCTGTCCAGAGGAACTTCGACAACGACAGGCCGGCGACCTCCTGCGGGTACTGGAAGCCGAGGAACAGTCCTGCGCGGGAACGTTTGTCGACCGGCAGTTGGAGAAGGTCCACGCCGTCGAGCCGCGCCGTTCCTTTCGTGACCTTGTACTTCGGGTGCCCCATCAACGCGTAGGCCAGCGTGCTCTTCCCCGAGCCGTTCGGGCCCATCAACGCGGTGAGCTCGCCGCTCTTCAACGTCAGGTTGACCCCTTTCAAGATCTCCTTACCGGCGACCTCGGCGTGGAGGTCTTCTACGACGAGCGAATGCTGGTCGGGCGGGGCGCTCATGGTGCTACGAAATTTACGAGCCGATACCGTTATTTAAGCATGGCGCGGTGTGTAAATCCCGGCTCGACCACGGCGCGCCGGGGAACTCCACGGAGTCAAGCATGAGCGCACCCGAAAGCGGACCTCTCGAGGGAACCCGCGGGCGCATTCTCGAGGAGCTCGCGGTTGCTCCCCGCACCGCGCGGGACCTCGCGAAGAAGCTCGGCATCCAGGAAAGCGCGGCTCGCGGTCACCTCGACCGCATGGAGGAACGCGGCCTGGTGATCCCGTCGTTCCGTCGGGAGGGCGTTGGACGTCCGCGGAAGCGGTACCTCCTGACGTCCCAGGGTCAGGACCTGTTTCCGAAGAAGTACGACGTGATCCTCGACGCGGTCGTGGACGAGCTGCTCGCGCGGGAAGGCGAAGGGTTCGTGAGCGCGCTCTTCGCCGAGTCCGCACGGCGGATGGCGAACTCGATCGCGAAGGAGATTCCGAAGGGGGGGACGACGGAGGAGAAGGCCCGCCGCCTCGTCTCGGCGCTCAACGACCTCGGCTTTCGCTGCACGGTCGAGAAGACCACGGACGGCCACCTTCGGGTGGTCCGCACCAATTGCATCTTCCGCCACAGCGCGCTCGCCCACCCGTACCTCCTCTGCGACGTCTTCGACAAGAACCTCACCGAAGCGCTGCTCGGCGAGGTCGGGGTCGATCTCGAAGACTCGATCGGTCGGGGTGGAATGCGGTGCACTCATCTGATCCAGCTCCGGTAGCCCGACGTTCCGAGCCACCAACCTCGTCGTCCCCGCGTGCGGCGGGCGAGGACCCTCTGCTGCGCGCCGTCGGCGAGACCCCGCTGATTCCGCTGCGCCGGATCGTCGACGGAGCGGGGTTCGAGCTCTGGGCGAAGGCCGAGTTCCTCAACCCGACCGGCTCGGTGAAGGACCGCGCCGCTCTCGAGATCGTTCGGGAGGGCCGGTCGAACGGCCTGTTCGGATCCGGTCGTGTGCTGCTCGACGCTTCGAGCGGGAATACCGCCGTGGCCTACGCCTTCCTCGGCGCCCGGCTCGGTTTCGGGGTGGAGCTCTGCGTACCCCGGAACGCAAATCCCGACCGCATCGCGCGCCTGGCGGCGTACGGAGCCGCGACGGTCTTCACCGACCCGGCCGAAGGTACGGACGGGGCCCAGCGCGAGGCTCGCCGTCGCGCGGCCGAGCGCCCGGATCGATATTGGTACCCCGATCAGTACAACCACCCGGCGAATCCGCTCGCGCACTTCCGGCACACCGGGCCGGAGATCTGGCGACAGACCGCGGGTCGGGTCACGCACTTCGTGGCCGGCGTCGGCACCGGAGGCACGATCTCGGGCACCGGGCGGTTCCTCAAGGAACAGCGACCGGACGTGACGGTCGTCGCGGTCGAGCCCGACGGGCCGATCCATGGGCTCGAAGGGCTGAAGCACCTCCCGACCGCGCTGAGACCGGGAACGTACGACGCCCGCGTGGTCGACCGGACGATCCGGATGGAGACCGAGCGCGCGCTCGAAATGCGACGCCGACTTGCGGCGGAGGAGGGACTGATCGTCGGTGCCTCGTCGGGCGCAGCGGTCGTGGCCGCGGCCGAGGTCGGTCGCTCGAATCCGGGGTCGATCGTGGTGACCGTGCTACCGGACGGGGAGCGCTCGGTCCCGTCGGACCGAGACCCATGAGGGCGGTGTCGGTCCCGGAGCCGTTGGTCGGTGAGATGCGAGCCCACGCTCGGGCGACCTATCCGGACGAGTGCTGTGGCTTCCTCGAGGCGGAGCCGGACCCCACGGACGGGGGCGCGCCGCGCTCGGTGGTCGCGGTCCACCGGGCCGCCAACGAGTACGAGGGAGAGCGGCGACGTCGGTTCGTCATCCGCCCCGAGGAGCTCCGTCAGGCGGAGCGTCTCGTCCAGAGCTCCGGACGGGTGATCGGGGGCTTTTACCACTCGCATCCCGACCATCCCGCGCGTCCCTCGACGTTCGACCAAGAACACGCCTGGCCCTGGTACTCCTACCTGGTGCTCTCCGTAACCGCGAAGGACGTGCCGGCGATCGGGGCGTTCGAGCTCGAGCCGGACTCGGGCGTGTTCCGGGAGGTACCCCTCCTGCCCGCGCCGGCCGCCCGATCGGACGCACCCGCGAACCTAAGAACTCCCGAGGGCCGGTGAAGACGATGGCGAACGCGACCGTCCGGATCCCGACACCGCTGCGCTCGTTCGTGGGCGGGCGGTCCGAGGTGGTGGTCGACGCCTCGACCGTGGGCGCCTCGGTCCAACGGGTCGCGGAGAGCTACCCCGAGCTCCGCCGGCACCTCTTCACCCCCGAGGGTCGGCTCCGAAACTTCGTGAGCGTCTACCTGAACGATCAGGACGTCCGGGGCCTCGACCGCGAGGGCACGATCGTGAAGGACGGGGACGTCGTTTCCATTGTGCCGGCGATCGCCGGTGGCGCCCCGTCGGAGGCGCAGGGGGCGGCGAAGCCGACCGCGCTCACCGTGCTCCCGTCGGCCCCGACCGACACGCTCGCGCGCGACGACCTGCGTCGCTACAGTCGGCACCTCTTGCTGCCCGAGGTCGGTGTCGCGGGCCAGAAGCGGCTCCTCCGGTCCAAGGTGCTGCTCGTCGGCGCCGGGGGCCTCGGGGCCCCGACGGCGCTCTACCTGGCCGCGGCCGGCGTCGGCGAACTGGGGATGGTCGACTTCGACGAGATCGAGCTGTCGAACCTGCAACGGCAGGTGCTCTACACGACGGCCGACCTCGGTCGGCCGAAGCTCGCGGCGGCGAAAGACCGCCTCGAGGCGCTGAACCCGGGCGTACGCGTCGTACCGGTGCCGGGTCACTTGACCTCGGACAACGCCCTCGAGCTGCTCGCGAAGTACGACGTCGTCATCGACGGGACCGACAACTTCCCCACCCGTTACCTCGTCAACGACGCCGCCGTGCTGGTCGGAAAACCGGCGGTCTACGGTTCGATCTATCGGTTCGAAGGTCAGGCCAGCGTCTTCGACGCGCGGCGCGGACCCTGCTACCGGTGCCTGTACCCGGAGCCCCCGCCGCCCGACCTCGTGCCGTCGTGCGCGGAAGGGGGCGTCCTCGGCGTTCTGCCGGGACTGATCGGCATGATCCAGGCGACCGAGACGATCAAGCTCCTGCTGGGCGTCGGCGAACCGTTGATCGGCCGACTGCTCCTCTACGACGCGCTCGCGATGCAATTCCGCGAGCTCAAGCTCCGGAAGAATCCGAACTGCGTGATCTGTTCGCCGAACGCGACCCAGAAGGGACTGATCGACTACCCCGCGTTCTGCGGCGTGGCGACCCCCGCCCCGTCGGCGAGCGGCCTGCCGTCCGTGACGCC
>JASHUL010000179.1 GCA_030039995.1 Thermoplasmata archaeon | reverse complement strand
GTCGGGTGATACCGGCGACCCACTGTTCGACCTGATCCATGGACCTCGGGTTGAACGTGTAGAGCCGTCGCTGGGCGTGCCTCTCCATCTGGATCACGCTCGCCTCTCGAAGCACCCGCAAGTGCTGGGACACGGCCTGGGGGGTTACGTCGAACCCGGCCGAGATCTCGGAGGCGCTCAGCTTCCCCCGGCGGGCGAGCATCTCCACAACCTTCCGCCGATGCGGCTCCGCGAGGACATGGAAGGCGTCCACGGTACATCGGTAAAGCACTCACTTACTAAAGCATTTGCTTTATCTATTCCTCGACGGCCCGGGCCGAATTGGTCGATGTCCGGAATAGCCGGGGGAGCGATGGGCTCGCAACGACCTTCGGCCGTTCGCCCACCGATGGGTGAGCCAGGGTAGAACTCGATTACGACGGGGTCGCGGCGGAGGCCGTGGAGATCGCCGGCCCGTCGGGTGCCGGCGTCGCCTTCGATTCGGTGCGACGTCCGGGCAGAAGGCCGGCCTTGGCCAGGTCGCTCTTCACGATCTCGGCGGCGCGCTGGGCGTCCGACGGCTGCCGGGCGCCCGTGAGGACGAGCTTCCCGCTGCCGAAGAGCAGGACCACGACGCGAGGTTCGTCGAGCCGATAGACCAGACCGGGGAACTGCTCGGGTTCGTACTCCACCCGGTCGAGGCCGAGGGTCAAGGCGATGGAACTCAAGTTGATCTCGCTCTCGAGATCGCCGGTGGAGACGATATTCTGCACCTCGATCACGGGTCGCGACGTGACCTTCTGGCCGGTGCTTCGAATGAGGCGAGAGATCGTCCGAATCGACTCCTCGACCTCCTTCTGGCTCTTGCCACCGGTGCAGACGACCTTGCCCGAGTGGAACAGCAGGATTGCGGTCTTCGGCTTCTGCAGCCGATAGATCAGTCCGGGGAACTCGTCCGGAGCGTACTCGGCGCGGTCGAGTTTGGCCGCAATCGCTCGGAGGTCGAGCTCCGAGCTGAGCGAAGAGGAGGCGACGACGTTCTGGATCTGGATGGGCTTCATTTCAATATTTAAAGTATTTAAGGAGTATAAAAGTTCTCGGCGTACCTCCGCCGGCGGGTCGTTCCGCCCGCCGGCCGAGTTTCCGGCCGGAAAGCCCCCGGTTCGCCCGACGCCCGTGGGGTACTTGCGGGGCAGGATTCGGCGGCCTCTCCCGACCCGTCATCCGTTCAGCTCCACCCAAATCCCGTTCGGATCCTGGATGTAGACCCACCGGTTCGTCGCCGTCGTGACCTCCTGAATCACCGGGTACCCCGCCCTCTTCGCGTCGGCGATGGCTCGGTCGAGGTCGGGCACTCTGAAGCCTAAGTGGTCGAGCCCGTCGCCGGGAACGTAGGGCGTGTCGAACGGGGTCCCCCGTTCGTACCAATTCAGCTCCAGCGGGAGGCCGCCACCCTCCCCGACGAGTTCGACGAGCACCCCGTTCGTTTCGGCGAGGCGCTTCCGACCGCGCTCGGTCATGCCGAGCACCTTCGTGTAGAACTCGACCGAGGCCTCGAGGTCCTTCACCCGTATCCCGGCGTACTCCAACGATGCGCGCATACGATGCCCCGGAACCTCGGAAGGGCGATATGTCGTCCCCGGGGACTCCACGAAACGGGTCCAGCTCCCGGAGGTCGCGAGGCGTCATGCGTACGCTGGGCCTGGGGACGTCACGAGGTGGACGGGGTTGGTCGAAGACTACGTCACGACCGTGGTGCGCCGGGAGATCGTGCGGGGCCATGAGCGACAGTTCGACGCGTGGCTCAAGCGCTTCATCGCCGAGGAGCGTCAGATCCCGGGATTCCTCACCGCGACGGTCATCGTGCCGTCCGGGGAACCGAACGTCCGGTACATCGTCCACCATTACTCGAGTTCGGAGGCCCTCGTCGCCTGGGAGGCGTCCGAACGACGGCGGGAACTGATCGCGGAGGCGGGTCGCTACTCCGTGCCGCACTTCGAGCGAGCCACGGGGATGGAGGCCTGGTTCACGCTCCCCGAGAACGCCCTCCCGAGCGCGCCCCCTCGCTGGAAGATGGCCCTCGTCCTGCTGGGCGCGGCGACGCTCATCTCGACCATCACCCGTTACGTGCTCGGCAGCTACCTCGCTCAGTGGCCCGTCCCGCTGGACGCCTTCGTCTCCGCGGCGATCCTCGTCGTGACGCTGACGTACGCGCTCATGCCGGCGCTGACCCGGGTCCTCCGCTCGTGGCTCTTTCCCTCCGAGAGGATCCTTACGGCCGGCGCCACGGTGTAACGGCCGCACCGGCGTCGCAGCGCCGGGTCGGGGCCGTAGCGCGGGCCCCCTACTAGGCCGCCGTGAGCGCCGGCGTTCCACAGAAGGGGCATTGCGCGGCCATGCCTGAGTAGGCCCGCCCGCAGTGCGGGCACTGCCGGTCCGGGGCCCGCGGGAGCTCCGGGTTCTCGACTGCCGCGCCGCGACCCTCGCCGCTCGGGAGCAGGTAGAGTGTCCAAATCCCTCCCGCGACGCCGAGGATCAGGCCGAGGAAGAACCCGCCACCTCCGAGGTAGCTCACCAGGGAGAATGCGATGATCGCCAGTCCGACCGACGAGGGGCGGGAGGAATCGACCGCCAGTAAGCCGGCCAGGAGGACCACGACGATCCCGGTCAAGATCCCGGCCGTGCCCGAGCCGACCACCCCGACCCAGGCCCCGCTGCCCGGGTAGAGCGATGGGGTCGCGACGATGAACGTGACGATACCGTTGGACATCATCAGCACCCCACCGAACAGGGCGACGAAGAACGGCCCAATCGGCGACCCCAGTCGCGGCATCCCGGTCCCTGCTGGTCGCACCGGACCGGGAACCCAGTACTTCAAGCCGGGCCCCTCTCCCCCCGATCGGCCCCCGGAACGCGCTCCCACGACGGGGCGGAGGGGCGCATGCCGCTCGTCACGCGCCCGGGGCGTCCGGAGGCGGCGCTAGGCGCGCACCGTCGCGACGCCGAGGAACCACGACCGTGGTCGTTTCCGGTTGTGGCGTTCCGCCGCCACGGCTTTCCGGCGGATCCGGGCGTCGGCCCAGAGCGCTCGAAGGATCGACCGGCGGCGCGCGGGATCCGGGTAGAACGTCACCTCGATCCACACGTCCTCGTTCGGTCGGGCGTGGACGGCGGAGTCGACGGTCGCCGGTCGGCGCCGGCGACGGGAGCTGCGTTCGACCAGATACAGCCAGGGCCCGTGACCGCCGCGGCCCTCGGTCAACGCGCGCGCCGACGCATAGAGGTCGCGGCACGCCGCGACCACCCGACGCCGATCCGCGCGCGCCGTGACAAAGAACTCGACGTGCACCGAAGCCCCGGGCGGCCGGCGAGTCGTGCGCGGCGTGCGACTTCCCTGCTCAGATCTTCCAGTACGGTCCGGTGAGTCCGATCCGTTGATGGTTGGCCCGGATCACGTCGGCCGGTGGTCGGTCGTAGCCGAACTGCATCTTCGTCGAGTAGATCGGGAGGCTCATCTGGACCACTTGGTCGACGGTGACGATCCCACGGTCCACCCACGTCGTGGGGTCGGGGTCTCCGTCCACGTGCGCGCCGGAGGAGAGGAAGACCATCGTGTTCGCGCACGTCCGCGTGATGT
>JASHUL010000178.1 GCA_030039995.1 Thermoplasmata archaeon | reverse complement strand
GCCGAAGGAAGCGGTCCCACAGCACGTAGGCCATCGGCGCCGCGCCGAGCGGCAGACCGGGGTGACCGGACTTCGCTTTCTCGACGGAGTCGACCGCGAGAAATCGGATCGTGTTGACGCAGGTCTGGTCCAGGTCGGACATCGTGGCGCCGGCAACGCGGCAGCTACGAAAAGCTGGCGGGCTCGAACGCGGGAGGGGTCGCGCCCGCGAGTGCCGCCGGGGACCGGACGGCCGGGGTTACGGGAGACGGTGCCCCGACCGCGCGCGCCTCATGTAGGCGGTAGCGCTCTCCGGGACCGTGACCAGCGACGGCGACCGGCTGCATGTCGAGTTCTGGGTGCCGGACGCCGACCCGGCCACCGTCGCCGAGCTCCTCCGGCACGAAGCGCGCATGCTTCCTTCGCGCTCGGGGCTACGGCTCGGTCTTGCGCCGGGAGAGAACGTCGCGGCTCTCACCCCGAGCGGCGAGGATGGCACCACTGCCCCGGCGACCGGAACCTCGTTGGAGGACGGCATCTCGTTCGAGTGGCCGGCGCTTTCTTGGCAGCCCGGGTCGACTCCGGCCGTGTTCCAGATTCGCGTCACGGCTTCGGGCGGCGGAAGCTCGGTCACGCTCGATGCCCGAGGGCTCGGTCGGCACCTCGGAGCCTCGGAGAGCTCGGACCTCGTCGGCTGGTTCGTCACGGAGATTTTGGGGCCGGTCGTGCGGGCCCCGTCCCCGGACCGAGCGTCCGACTGGTGGACCGACCGACGCGCGCGAAGTCCGAGCGGAGCAGCGTCCCGCGCGGGATACTCGGACCCGATCTATCACCGGCCGAATTTCTTGGCCATCGTGGACCGTATCCGACTCTCCCGGGACGACGTGCTGTTGGAGGTCGGTTGCGGCGGAGGTGCGTTCCTTCGCGACGCCCTCGAGTCGGGGTGTCGGGCCTACGCCATCGACCATAGTCCCGAGATGGTCGCCGCGACGCGCGTGCTCAATCGTGCTGCGATCGAGGACGGCCGGCTCGAGGTTCGCGACGCGGACGCCCATTCGCTCCCGTTCCCGGACGGGTTGTGCACCGTAGCGGTTTCGACCGGGGTTCTGCACTTCCTCGACGATCCCGTACGGGCGCTATCCGAGGTGCGGAGGGTGCTGCGCCCGGGCGGCCGACTCTGCGTATTCATCGGGTCGAAGGAGTTGCGCGGTACTCCCGCCGCCCCGGAGCCGATGGCGAGCCGGCTCCACTGGTACGAGGACGAGGAGCTCGTCGCGCTTGCCCGCGCGGCGGGATTCGCCGAAGCTCGTGTGGACCGCCCCGATCTCGAGCCGTACGCCCGTCGGGTCGGCGTTCCGGCGGAGGCGATGCCGCTCTTCGCGGCCGCGATGCGCGGTGGACAGATGCTGGAAGCCGTACGATCCCGAATTGATTAGCCTCGAGAGGAAGAGGGAGCTCGTACGCGCGAAGAGCGCTCCCACCCGCACCTCTTCGAAGGTGACTCCCGTCGGCGTCCTCCACGACCCGTTCGGGCAGTTTGTGTTCGTTCCGCCGGATACAGGGCATGCGTTCCTCACCTCGCTTCGGTGTGAACGCCGGCGATGGGACGCCGTCCGCCGGCGCTCACTTCGTCGTCGTCGCACCGGCCCCCCGCAATCGGTGGGCAGGGGGTTAATCTAACGGAAGCGGATTTCGGGGCGTGCCCTCCGTTCGCCGCCTTTCCGCTCTCATGTTCACCGACATCGTCGGGTTTTCGGCGCTTACCCAACAAGACGAGCCGAAGGCACTCCGGCTCCTGGAAGAGCATCGAGGTATCCTCCGACCTCTGTTCCCGCGATTCGGCGGCCGTGAGGTAAAGACGATCGGTGACGCTTTCCTCGTCGAGTTCGGCAGCGCTCTGGAAGCCACCGAATGCGCCGTGGAGATCCAGCGGGCACTCTTCGAGCGCAATCAGAAACACCGGGACGACAAGCTCGAGATCCGAATCGGGATCCACGTCGGTGACGTGATCCACCTGGAACAGGACGTCTACGGCGATGCCGTCAACATCGCGTCACGGATCGAGCCCCTCGCGGCCGCCTCCGGGATCTGCATCACGGGTCCGGTCCTGGAACAGGTAGGCAACAAGCTGCCGTTTCGGTGGCGGCAGATCGAACGGGTCTCGCTCAAGAACATCGAGACCCCGATCTCGGTGTACGGGGCAGAACTTCCCTGGACACCCCCCGAGATCGGTCGCCTCACCCCGTTCACGAACCGCCGGAAGGAGCTCGACTTTCTGAAATCTCTCCTCGCCCGCGCGCGTGGGGGAGAAGGCAGCGTCGTGGCGCTCTCCGGGGAGTCCGGCGTGGGAAAGAGCCGCCTCGCGGAAGAAGCCAGTCGCTTGGCGGAGAAGGCAGATTTCCGCGTGTTACGTCGCGGCGAGTTCCGCGGAGAGAGCGGTACGCCCTACGCACGGTGGTCGGAGGTCGTACGAGAGTTTGTGCGGGAGTCTCCGAATCCCCTGCTGTACAAGATGTCGACCAACTGCTCCGCCGAGCTGACCCGGTTGGTCCCCGAACTCGCGAATCGTCTCGGGCCGGCCCCGGCTCCCGGACCCCTGGACCCGGAGGCGGCCCGCTTGCGGTTCTTTGAGGGCATCGCCCAATTCTTCGAGAACCTCGCAAAGGAGTCGCCGTACCTTCTGATTCTCGACGACCTTCACGAAGCCGACAATGACTCCCTGCGGCTCCTCGAATACCTTGCTCGGAAACTCTCGGGGCTCCGCACCCTGTTGATCCTCCTGTATCGGGAGCCCGAGGCGGCGGAGAACCAGCTCCTCAAGTCCGTGCTCGAAGGACTCGCCCGCGACCATCTGTTCCTGCCGCTAGTCGTGAAGAGGATGGACGCGGAACAGTCGGCCGAACTGATGGCCCAGATCCTGGGCGCCCGTGATGCTCCCCATCCGCTGTCCGAGCTGATCTTCGAGAAGACCGGGGGGAACCCGATGTTCGTCGAGGCGGTTGTCCACTCGCTCGTGGAAGATGGATCGCTTGTCTGGTCGGGGGGCAGCTGGGCCCCGAAACCCGGAGCGGAGATACGACTCCCCGAGCGCGTGCAGTCACTCTTGCGCCAGCGCCTCGCGAACCTCTACCCCGATACCCGCCAGCTCTTGAGCGTCGCATCCGTCCTGGGACTTCAGTTCTCTTTCGACACGGTCCGTCGTATGGCCGCTCTGCCGGAAGAGCAGCTGCTGACCGCACTGGAGGCCTGCGTCCGGTCCCGCGTCCTCGTCGAGCGCCCGGGAGATGAGGGACGATCGGTGTACGAGTTCGCGGACCCCCAGGTCCGCGAGGCGCTCTACGAAGAGATCAGCCGGGTGCGGCGCGAGCAGTACCACCTTCGTGCCGGGGAAGCGCTGGAAGCCGTAGTGAGTTCGGGCGGATTCGCTCGCTCCGCCGGATTGGCCCGACACTTCCTACTGGGCAACAACGCAGAAAAGGCGCTCGAGTACTCGGTGCGGGCGGCCGACGAGGAGTCCCGACTCTACGCTCCCGAGGAAGCACGGCGGCACTACGAGACGGCGCTCGA
>JASHUL010000177.1 GCA_030039995.1 Thermoplasmata archaeon | reverse complement strand
CCGCCCGGTCGGCCCGGGCGGCCGCGAACCCGGCCAGGGCCGCCGGCACGAGGGCCGCCACCGCGACGACGGCGACGAGCTGCGGGGTGGAGGCCGGGACTTCGATCACCAGCCCGAGCAGGACCGTCGCCTCGATGACCAGGGCGAGGAGGTACGTCGCGGCGCTCCGGACTCCGGGCGGCACGAACCGACCGAACGAAAAGACCGCGACGAGGATCGGGAAGAGCGCGCCGGCGAAGCTGACGGCGACCCAGTCGCCCCCGATCGGCACGACCGGTAGGAGCACCAGCGTCGCGAGGAGGGCTCCCGGGAGCAGCAGCCAGAACGTCCGCCGGCCGAACCCGATGCTCGTCGCGAACGGGCCGTGTTCCCAGGCGAGCACGTAGATCAGCGCCCAGAGCAGCGCCGGGAACGCGAGCACGGCGACGTCGGCGGCGATGTCGTTCGCGAGCTGCCCCGGATCGATCACTCGATCGCCCCCGGCCGAAACCGCGGACGGTCGTCCGAGCCCGCTCGCGCTAATGGGTTTGTCGCCGAACCCCCGGGAGCATCGTTAAGACGGCCGTCCTCCGTCCGCCCGAGCGACCCCGCATGCCGACGATCGAGGAGGCCGCGGTCGCCCTCGGGAATCAGTCGTCCGAGGAGTTCCGCCGCGCGGCCGAGGTGCTCGGGAAGGTCGGCCTGACCCAGTACGAGGCCCGGGCGTACATCGCGCTCGTCGCACGGGGTGTCGGCGACGCCGCCACGCTCGCGACGGCGGCGGGCATCCCCCGGACGAGCGCGTACAAGGTCCTCGAGTCGCTCGCGGAGAAGGGCTACGCCCAGCCGACGGGCGGCAAGCCGATCCTGTTCCGACCGGCGTCGCCGCTCGAGGTCGCGGACCGCTTGAAGGAGGCGATCCAGGAGGTCTTCGAGAAGCTCGCCCACCTCCACCGGGTCGTCGCCGAGCACGGCGAGCCGCAGCTCGTCTACCTGCTCTCGGGCCACGACAAGGTCGTGGCGAAGATCGGGGAGCTGCTCGACCAGTCGACGCAGACGTTCATCCTGACGACGCCGCAGGTCTCGGAGGTCCGGGACGAGCTGACGAAGAAGATCCAGCATGCGGTGAAGCGCGGCGTCCGGGTGACGTTCGTCACGTCGCCCTTGCAGCGCGTCCCCGAGGGGGTCGAGTACGTCCCGCGGGAGAACCTCCTCGCGACCGAGGTCCTCGCGGACGGCGCGCACGCGCTGCTCGCCGCGCCCGGCCTCGAGGCGTGCGGGTTCACCGACAATCCGATCCTGACGGCGCACCTGAAGCAGTTCCTCGAGGTCATCCTCGAAGCGGGCGCGGGACCCGCGACGCCCTGACGGACCACGGAGGATGTCGACCGCCCGCACCGTGCGAGGACCGCGCCGGTCCCCCGCCGACCGGGTCCGGGCGCGGCTGCGCCGGGTCGCGCCCGGCCGGCTCGCGGACGCGATGCCCGCCGGCTACCAGCGGCTCGGGCGCGTGCTGCTCTTGCGGTTGCCCGCGGCGTACCGGCCGTACCTCGGTGTCCTCGGGGAGGCGTGGCGGCAGGAGCTGGGGGTCGCGACCGTCCTCACCCAGGTCGGACCGGTCGACGGGGAGCTCCGGCGCCCTCGGGTCGAGCGGATCGCGGGGGCCGCGACGGAGACCGAGGTGGTCGAGCACGGGATCCGTTGGCGGCTGGACGCCGCCGAGCTGATGTTCGCCGCCGGGAACCGGACCGAGCGTCAGCGGGCGGGACACCTCGTCCGGCCCGGCGAGACGGTCGTCGACCTGTTCGCGGGGATCGGGTACTTCGCGGTCCCGGCCGCGCTCGTCGGCCGTGCGGCCCGCGTGGTCGCCGTCGAGAAGAACCCTCTCGCGTACCGCTACCTCCTCGAGAACGCCGAACGGAACCGGGTCGCGGACCGGGTCGACGCCCGGCTCGGCGACAATCGGAGCGTCCCGCTCGACCGCGGTGGGGCGGACCGGGTGTTCCTCGGCTATCTGCCGGACGCGGTCCCGTGGGTCGGTCGGGCGGTCGAACTCGTGCGTCCCGACGGAGGATGGCTCCACGTCCACGCGGTGGCAGACGCGCGGGGCCCGCAGGACGCCACGGCGGCCCGGGTCGAGGCGGCCGTCGCCCGCACCGGCGGGTCGGTCACCGAGCCCCCCGCGACCCGGACGGTGAAGCCGTACGGTCCCGGGCGCACGCACGTGGTCGTCGATGCGCGGGTCCGGCCGTCGACCTAGGCGGTCGGGGTCGGCGCCCGCGCGGAGAGCGCGCGGATCGCCTCGGGGAACGCCCGGGCGAATCGGTCGAGGTCGGCGGGCGGATTGGAGAACGAGACCCGGACGAACTTCTGACCGTGCGCGGGCGAGAGATAGTTCCCCGCGCGCACGAAGACTCCGTGCCGTTCGAGCAGCTCCTGTTGGACCGCCTCGGGCGAGAGCCCGAGACGGGCGATGTCGATGACCATCATGTTCGCCTGCGACGGGTAGACCGGCAGCGTCGCGCCGGGCACAGCGTCGACCGTGGCCCGGACCCGGGCCCCGTTCTCCCGCGTTTGCCGCTTGACCTCGGGGAACCACCGAGCCTTCGTCCGCAGGGCCGCGGTCGCCGCGACCTGCGCGAGGACGTTGACGCCGAGGTCGTTCGTGTTGAACCGGGCGAGCGCCTTCACCCGGTCGGCCGGGCCGAGGAAGCCGCCGATGCGGAGCCCCGCGAGGCCGCAGTTCTTCGACACCGACCAGACGGTCACGGTCGACTCGGGCGCGAACTCGGCGGCGAGCGTCGGGCGGTCCGAGAAGTCCCGGTACGTCACGTCGTTGAGGAGGAGCAGCCGGTGGTCGTGGGCGATCTCGGCGAGGGCGCGGACCTCCTCGCGCGGGTACCCCGAGCCGAGCGGGTTCAGTGGGTCGATGAGCAGGATCATCTTCGTCTTCGGGCCGATCGCCTCGCGCACCCGGTCGGCCGTGAGCCGGTACGGAGGAGCGTAGATGTCGAGGTTCTTCGTCCGCGCCCCCGATAGCTCGACGAACCGATGGATGATGAGGTAGCTCGGGTCGGACGCGATGACCTCGTCGCCCGCGCCGAGGAGTGCGCGCGTGATCATGTAGAGCGACTCGGTGCCGCCCGCCGTGAGGAACGGGACGAGGCCGGAGAGCCCGAGGTCGTGGACGACGAGCTCGAGCAGCTCGGGGTCGCCGGGCGCGTACGGGTACCCCTCGTATCGGCGCTCCCGGATCGCTTCCTCGAGGGCCCCGCGCACGACGTCCGGCGGGACGAGGTGGTTCGTGTTCTGCGAGAGCCAGGCGACCTCGTTCCGCCGGGCGTGGGCGTAGCGGAACGCGTCGAACGGCATCGGGCCTCGCTGCGAGGACCGAGCGGGCGCGCGGCCCTTAACCCCTGCGGTCCGGTGCTCCGGCCTCGGCCAAGAACGTCGTGACGATCCCCATCGACTGCGGCACGAGGTCGACCCGGCCGAAGCCGGCCCGTCGGAGCGCGTCGCGGAACGCCGGGCGCGGCGGCAACCGACGAAGCGACTCCGGCAGGTACCGGTACGGCCCCGCGCTGTCGACCGCGGCGCCGAGCCACGGGACGACGTGGTCGAAGTAGGCGTGGAAGAGCGACGCGACGGCGGAGGACGTCGGCTCGGTGATCTCGAGGATCAGGAGCACGCCGCCCGGCCGCAGCACCCGACGCATCTCCCCGAGGGCGGCGTCCAGGTCGGCGAGGTTGCGCACCAGGAACGCGTTGGTCGCGACGTCGAACGCCCCGTCCGAGAACGGCAGGCGGAGCGCGGTCGCCCGGCCGTAGCCGACCGTCGTCGGTCCCGCCGGAGTACGGCGGCGGGCGACCGCGAGCATCGCCGCGGTGAAGTCGACCCCGACCACCTCGGCGTCGGGGAAGTGGCGCGCGGTGAGCCGGGTGAGCTCTCCGGTGCCGCATCCGAGGTCGAGGACGCGCCGTACCGGTCCGGGCGCGCGGAACCGGTCGAGCGCCCAGAGCGCGCGGGGGCGCCAGAGGAGGTCGTTCCCCACGGACGCGACGTGGTCGAACCACTCGTAGCGCGCCGCGATGTGGGCGAACATCCGCCGCACGTCGCGCTCGAACGCCGGGTCCCGCCGGTCCGGGTACGGCGAGCCGTCGCGCGCGGCTGTCCGCGCGGCGCCGCCGTCCGCCATCCCGCCCGCGACGGGGGAGTCCACCTTAACGGTGGGGGTCCGCGCCCGAGGAGAGCGCGGCGTCCAGCGCGGCGACCCGGACGGCGAGGTCGCTGCGGTTGGCGTCCAGCCCGGCCTCGCGCGCCTCCGCGAGCTTGCCGCGGGCCGCCGGAAGGTCCCCCCGGGAGTACGCGACGTGCGCCAGGCGGAACAGGATCTCCGACACCTCGGGCTCGGCGTTGAGCTCCCGTGCCTGGCGCAGCGCGTCCGCGAAATGCGTCTCCGCCGAGTCGAAGTCGTGCGCGGCCTCCGCGATCAGCCCGCGCGCGAGCGACAGCTGCTCGGGCGCAAGTCGGTCGCCGAGCGGCGTGAGGAACCCCTCCGCCCGCTCGAGCGCTGGCCGCGCCCGGTCGGCGTTCCCGAGCTCCGCCTCCATCAGCGCGAGGTTGAGGTAGCAGTAGCCCATCCAGATCGGCGAGCGGGAGCGTTCCGCCGCTTCGATCGCGGCGTCGAGGCCCTCGAGCCCCTCGGAGTGCCGACCGGACGAATAGAGGAGCACCGCCCGGTTCATGAGCACCCGCGCGCGGGCGCCGAGGTCCTGCCCCGAGCCGAACAGCTCGGCCGCCTGCTCGTAGAGGCGCAGCGCCTCCGCGAACTTCGTCTCGTCCCGCAGGAGCATCGTGTTGGCGACGTCGACCAGCGCGTGCCCCCGCTCGATCGACGTCCCTTCGCGCTCGGCGATGTCGAGGGCGAGCCGGAGGTGGTGCTCCGCGTCGGAGAGCCGTCCGAGCCGCCAGTAGACGATCCCGAGGACCCGATGGGTCGTCATCACTTCCCGGGCCGAGCCGACCCGCTCGAGCCGGCCGTACGCCTCCCGGGCGAGCGCCTCCGCGCTCGCGTACTCCCCCTGGTCCTGGCGCGTCTGCGCGAGTCCGAGCAGCGCCCGGCCGAGCTCGGCGCCGAGCTCCGGACGGGGCCGCGCGAGCAGCACCGCCTCGGAGAGGACCTCGTCCGACCGGTGGAAATCCCCGAGCTCGTCGAACGACCGGCCGAGCTCGACCAGGATGTGCGCCTCCCGCGCCGGGCTCCGGTCCGCCCGGCGACGTTCGGCTTCCAGCGCCCGCTCCAAGTGCGGGACCGCCGTCTCGAAGGCGAAGCCGCGCATCGCGCTCAGCGCGGCACGGAAGTTGTACTCGGCGGCCTTCGCGTCGTCCCTTCCGAGGTAGAACTGCCGGGCGAGCTCGTACTCGCTCGCCTGACCGCGGGCCTCGAGGGCGCGGCCGACCCGGCGATGGAGGAGCCGTCGCCGCGTCTCCGTCAGCTCCCCGTAGACCCGGGCGCGGACCCCCTCGGTCACGAACTCGACGATCTCGTCCCCCTTCTC
>JASHUL010000176.1 GCA_030039995.1 Thermoplasmata archaeon | reverse complement strand
CCGGGGGCGATCGAGTGATCGATCCGGGGCAGCTCGCGAACGACATCGCCGCCGACGTCGCCGTGCTCGCGTTCCCGGCGCTGCTCTGGGCGCTGATCTACGTGCTCGCCTGGGAACACGGCCCGTTCGCGACGAGCATCGGGTTCGGCCGGCGGACGTTCTGGTTGCTGCTACCGGGAGCCCTCCTCGCGACGCTGGTGCTCCTACCGGTCGTGCCGATCGGGGGCGACTGGGTCGCCGTCAGCTTCGCCGGCGCGCTCTTCCCGATCCTCGTCGCGATCTTTTCGTTCGGTCGGTTCGTGCCGCCCGGGGTCCGGAGCGCCGCGACGTACCTCCTCGCCCTGGTCATCGAGGCGACGGTCCTGCTCGGGCTGGTGATCGAGGTCCCGGCCTCCACCCCGCAGCTCGTCGCGGTGGTCGCGGTGGCGGCCCTCGTGCCGGCGGCCCTGGCCGGGTTCGCGGCCGCCCGGGCCGACCGGGCGGGGAAGGTCGCCGCCCTCGTGCTCGGCCTCACCTCCGTCGTGCTCGTCGTGACGTTCCTCACGTCGATCGCGGTGCCGGGAACCGGCATCGAGGAGACGTTCCCCGCCTACCTGCTCTCCCCGATCGCGGTCGGTGCGATCGCGGCCGCCTCCGCGGAATGGGTCTTCCCCGGGGCCGAGGGGTTCGCGCTGCCCGTCGCGTACGTCGCGGGCACGTTCGGCGTCCTGGTCGGGGCGGACGTGCTGCGCCAGCCGCCGCTCTACGGCCCGGGGACCCCGCTCGGGCTCTACGCGATCGGGGGGGCCGGTGTGCTCGACCTCGTCTACCTCTCGGGGCTGCTCGCGCTCGGCGCCGCGTTCGTGACCCACCGGCTGCTCGGTCGGGGGTACGCACCGATCGGCGCCCCGATCCCGCCCGCGCCGCCGACCCCGGTCGCGCGGCTGGGCCGGGCGTTCCGCGCGGGGGTCGAGGGCCGGATCGATGAATCCCTGCGCGAGTCGGCCGCGGCGAGCCGGGACGCCGCGGTGCAGGCCCACCGACTGCTCGCGGTCCCGGACCCGCCGCCCGACCGGCCGTGGCAGGGGCTCACCGTCCCCGGTTGGGTCGTCAGCGACCAGGCGAACCTGGACGCGGTCGCTCGCGACGGCTCCGCCGACGGGCGCGAGGGGTTCCGCGCGTTCCTCACGGCCCGATGGCTCGTCGTCCTCGGCCGGGAGATCGGTCTGCGACGGTTCGGTTCGGTCGGCTCCCGGGTGGCGGCGTTCGTCGTCGACCTGGTGGTCGTGACCCTCCCCGCGGTGGCGGTCTGGGTCTACCTCATCGACGTGACGCCGGGGTCGCTCGCCGTCCTCGCCGCGAACGTCCCGTTGAACGCGGCGATCTACGGCTACACGGCCGTCGCGTTCCTCTACTTCGCCCTCTTCGAGCACTACGCCGGACGGACGCCGGGCAAGGCGGTGCTCGCCATCGCGGTCCGCGACCGCCGGATGGACCGGCCGCCGATCACCGCGGCTCTCCTGCGCAACACCTCGAAGCTCCCGACGCTCACCGTCGCGGGGATCGGGCTCGCGGTGGCGCTCTTGTTCCTCCTGCGGGCGGGTTCCGGGGGCACGCTGTCGGCGGTCGGAGGGATCCCCGTGCCCGTCGGCCTGTTCGACTTCCTCGGGGTGCTCGGCTTCGTCATCGGCGGGGTCGGGTTGCTCGGGGCGGTCGGCGTCCTCGGGATCCTGCTGTCGGCCGAACGCCAGCGGTTCGGGGACCTCGTCGCGGGGACGTGGGTCGTCCGGACTACCCGTCCCCGGGAGACGCCCCCGCCGCCGGGGGCGGCGGGCCGGTGAGCGTGAGCGGGATCGCGATCGACGAGACGTTGGCGTCCCGCCCGTCGCGGTTCACGAGCCGCTCGGTGCCGATCGCGATCGGGCCCAGCTCGACCTGGCCCTCGAGGAACCGGCGCCGCACGACCTCCACGACGTCGACCGCCTTGCCGATGGCGTTCCCCCGCGCCTTCACGACCACCGGGCCCGCGCCGGAGTTGAGCTGCGTCACGACCTGGAAGACGTACGTCATCGTCGGCTTCAGACCGATGAAGACCGTCGCTCCGGGCGCGTCCGGCGGGCCCCGCGGTTCGGGCGCCATGGGCCGGCCCCCACCTCGACTGCGTACAAGGCTTTTTGCGCGCGTTCGTGCCTCGAGGCAGGGCGTGGGCGGACGCGTTCGCAAAGGTTATCGCTCGGGCCCCGTAGCCGCGACGAATCGTGCAGGGGTGGCCCAGCTTGGTCAAAGGCGCCAGGTTGAGGTCCTGGTCTCGTAGGAGTTCGTGAGTTCAAATCTCACCCCCTGCATATCGAGCGCTGAGTAGGATGGCGACCCCTCCCCCTGTCTGCCCTCACTGCGGCTCCCCCCTCGCGGAGGACGTGCTGATCTGCCCGGTGTGCCACAACCCGGTCGACCTCCCCGCCCTCGTCGACCCGGTGGCCGGGTCACCGGCCTCCGCGGACGAGCCGAACGGCGGGGGGGCGTCGGCCGCTCCGTCGACGACGGACGGCGCCGGGACGACCGGGGAGCCCGCCGGGACCAGCGCCCGCGCGTCCGCTCCGAGGTCCGGCGGGAAGAAGAGCGCCACGCCGCCCGCCAACCCGTTCGCCCAGGAACTCGCGCGTCGGCTCGCCCGCGTCGCCCAGTGGGCGGACGGCGCGGCGCCGCTCGGCGTCGAGATCCCCCGGCTCCCGCCGTGGGCCGAGGAGGCCGCGCGGACGTCGTGGAACCCGGAACCGTGGGCCGAGGCGGTCCGGGGGATCGAGCGGATCGCGCAGCGGCGGATGGTCGCCGCGTTCGAGGAATGGCAGAAGCGGACGAAGGCGCGGCTGACCCGGCTCGAAGCCTACTCTGTCGATAGCCGGCTCGAACGGGACCAGATCGAGGACACGCTCCACGCGGCGCGGACCGGGGACATCGCGCAGGCGCTCTCGGCGTACCAGCAGGTCGACCGGGTCGTCGCGCTCAAGGAGCGCCATCTCGACCAGGCGCGCGAGGAGCTCGAACGGGTGGTCGCGCTCCTGCGCGACATGCAGGCGATCGGGATCGACCCGCCGCAGGACCCCGCGACGATCGAGTCCGACCTCGAGGGCGAGCTCCGCGCGGGCAAGCTCGCGCCGCTGAAGCAGCAGATCCGGTCGCTGCGGCTCCAGGCCGTCAACCGCTTGAAGGCCGGCCTCCCCCGCTACATCGCGGACTACGGCGACTACCTGCTCGACGAGCGGTCGCACGGCGTCGCGACCGAGCTCGAGGCGACCGAGCTCGCCCGAGGCGCCCGCGAGTTCTTCCGGGGCCACCCCGAAGAGGGGCTGCGACGACTGCGCGCGCTGCAGCAGACGCACGGTCTGCCGACGAACCGCGCGTCGCACACGAGCGGGCGGCGCTAGAGGATCCGCTCGAACAGCCGGACGTCCTCGTTCCACTCGTGGCGGTGGAGGACGCCGCATTCGGCGAACCCGAGGTGCTTATAGAGCGCGACCGCGGCCGAGAAGCGCGCGAGCGCGTCCGCCCAGACCTGCGCCGCGTTCGCGTGCCGGGCCCACTCGAGCCCCGCCGCGACGAGCGCGCTCGCCACGCCCTGGCGGCGGGCGTCCGGGTCGACGGCGAGATGGAGGAGATGGCAGTTCCCGCGAGCGACCTCGCAGCCGACCACGCCGAGCAGCCGACCCCCGCGACGCGCGGCGAAGTACGTCACGCCCTCCATCCGGCTCGTAAACT
>JASHUL010000175.1 GCA_030039995.1 Thermoplasmata archaeon | reverse complement strand
GGTCGCTCCGTTCGACCGGTTCTCGGTCGATACCCTCGACAGCTTCGTGCAGTCGGTCGTCGCGGCTCCCTCCGACGCGACCTCGCTGGCCCCCCGGTTCGTCGTGGAACGTCGGGACGTTCCCGGCGCGATCGGGTTCGTGGGGCACTACGTCGCGCACCCGGTGCTCGAGTACGTCGACGTGTGGTACGTTCTCGGCGACCGGGCGGCCCGCGGCAAGGGCTACGGACGCGAGGCGGTCGGCCTGCTCGTCGGTCACGTGTTCGCCACCACGTCGATCGAGCGGGTCGGCGCCACCTGCGACGTCGAGAACGTGCCGTCCTACCGGCTCGTCGAAGGACTCGGGTTCCGACGCGAAGGCACGCTGCGCTCGGCGCTCTTCCACCACGGCCGATGGCACGACATCTACGTCTACGGCGTCACGCGGGCCGAGTGGTCGGCCCGGGGTCGACCAGGCTGAACGCGACCCGGCTCGCCCCGGTGGACAGCGGAACGAGGGGGAGCCACCGGACCTCCCCGATCTCGGCGGTCGAGCGGACGTGGGTCCCACCGCAGGGGCAGACGTCCGACGCGTCGATCTCGACCACGCGGACGGGGTCGACGTGCGGCGGGAGCGGCACGAGTCCCGAGCGCCCGGCCGCCGGGTGCGCGTCCCACTCCGCTCGCGGCACCATTCGGATCGATACGGGTTGGGGTTGCGTGACGACCTGCCGCAGGTCGCTCGCGAGGTCCTCGATCGCGGAGGTCGGGAACGGACCCTCGAGGTCGATGGTGGCGCTTAGTCCCGCGAGATTCGCCCGACGCGTCCGCAGTCCGGTGCGCGCGAAGATCCGCGCGCTCGCGTAGTGCTGGGCGGTGTGCAGCCGCATGTGTCGGTGGCGTCGATCCCAGTCGATCACCCCCGCGACCTCGGTCCCGACCGAGAGCCGCCGGAGTTCCGGCTCGCCCCCCCGGAGACGGTGGACGACCGCCGGACCGGACTTCGTCACGTCCGTGACTTCGAGCGGGCCGCCGCCGTCGGCCCGGACGACCCCACGGTCGGCGGGCTGACCTCCGCCGGTCGGGTAGAAGTACGTCCGGTCGAGCACGATCGCGCCCGGGGGAAGGGCGGTGACGCGGGCCCGAAACTCGCGCACGTACGCGGACGGAAGATCCGGCAGGTACGCGAGATCGGTCACGCCGATTCACGGAGTCTCCGGTAAAGAAACGCGTTGCTCCTCCCGCCGACTCACGAAGGCTTTTTAGAGGGGGCCGATGTGCTGCGCGCCGAGGCTTCCGGATGTTCAAACTCCGAATGAAAATGGAGAACCTCCGCGAGGTCGTCGAAGTCGTCTCGACGCTCGTGAGCGAGGTCAAGCTCTCCATCTCCAAGGACGGGCTCGAGGCGAAGGCGGTCGACCCGTCCCACGTGGCGATGCTGGTGCTGAAGCTCCACAAGGCGGTGTTCGAGGAGTTCACGGGGGAGCCGACCGAGTTGGGAGTCGACATCGAGAAACTGAAGGAGGTGCTCCGGCTCTCGAAGCCGGGCGACGTCATCGACTTCCAGTTCGACGGCAAGAACCGGCTCGTCGCCTCCCTCGGACGGGTCACTCGGCAGATGGCGGTCGTGGACCCGGCCGGGATCACCGACCCGAAAGTCCCGAACGTCAATCCCCCCGCCAGCGTGACGGTGAAGACGGAGGACCTGCGACAGGGGATCCGCGGCAGCGAGAGTTTCACCGACCACGTCACGCTCACGCTCGACCCGACCGCCTTCACGATGCACTCGGAAGGGGAGACGGACCAGCTCGACCTCCGGATCGCCAAGGAGAACCTGACGAAGCTCGAGGTGAAGGAACCGGTGAAGAGCATGTATCCGCTCGATTTCTTCTCCGCGATGGTCAAGTCGATCTCCTCGGAGGACACTACGCTCCACGTCGGGAACGAGTACCCGCTCAAGGTCGAGTTCACGATGAGTGGGGGCCGCGGAGAGGGTCGCTACCTCCTCGCGCCGCGCGTCGAAGAGGACTGAAGCCTCGTTCGATCCCGGTGTCGGAGCGAGCGAGCGAGCGGACCGAGAGCGAATCGATGGCGCGCGGAAACCGTTCCCCCGACGAGATCGACCCGGCGGGGCTCATCGTGCCCATCGAGGACCGGGACCATCATCGGGGCCCCATCGGCGCCCGCTACTCCCTCGTCGAGTACGGCGACTTCACGAACGAGCGGTGTCGGGACCTCGTCGATACGCTCGCGGACCTCGCGCGCGAGCTCGAGAACGACCTCTGCGTGGCGTTCCGCAGCTTCCCGGATACGAAGCGATCCCCCGAGGCTCGGCGGGCGGCCGAGGTCGCCGAGGCCGCGGAGGAGCAGGGGAAGTTCTGGCTGATGCACGACCGACTGTTCGAGCATCAGAGCGAGCTCGGCGAAACGCTCTATCGGAAGCTCGCGCGGGAGCTCCCGCTCGACCTGGAGGTCTTCGACCGGGACCTGCGCAGCGGAGAGGCCGCCCGAAGGGTCGACGAAGACGTGGAGAGCGGCATCGAAGCCGGGGTCGTCGAGGCACCGACGCTGTTCGTGAACGGTCGGATGCACGTCGGCCCGCACGAGTTCGACGACCTCCTGGCCGCGCTCCAACGGCCCCGCGCCGGCGCCTGACCCGGAACCGGCGACCCCTCGACCGGCCCCGGGGGGAATTTTCCCGCCAATCTCTTAATCCGGGGCTCCGTCGGTACGGCATGTCCTCGGCCGAAGCCGGCTCCGTCGCCATCCTCTCCGCCGTGCGCACCCCGATCGGGCGCTTCGGCGGCGCGCTTAGGAACGTCCCCGCGACACAGCTGGGGACGCTCGTCGCGAAGGAAGCGATCGCCCGGGCCGGCTGGCGACCGGACCAGGTCGAGGAGGTCCTCTTCGGGCAGGCGATCCAGGCGGGCGCGGGGCAGAACCCGGCCCGTCAGGTGCTCCGGGGAGCGGGCGTCCCGGATTCGGTCGGCGCCGCGACCGTGAACATGGTCTGCGGGTCCGGGATGAAGGCGATCCAGTGGGGGTTCACGGCGATCCGGGCAGGCGAGTTCGACCGCGTCGTTGTCGGCGCGATGGAGAGCATGTCCCGCGCTCCGTACCTCGTCGACGGACAGCTACGCTGGGGCAGCCTCCCAGGACCGCACACGCTGGACGACGGCATGCAACGCGACGCGCTGATCGACGCGTACGACGAGCACGAGATCATGGGCCTGACCGGGGAACGCATCGCGAAGAAGCTCGGGCTCACGCGCGCGGAGGT
>JASHUL010000174.1 GCA_030039995.1 Thermoplasmata archaeon | reverse complement strand
GGGCGTGTGGTATGCGATGAGCCCACCGGCCGCGTCGATGTTGTCGCCATCCTTGAACGTCTCGTCGACCTTCAGATGCTCGGCGGGAGGGCTCCCCGGGCCGTCGTAGGGCGGGTCCCCCGCGATGTAGGCCGCCTCGATCCAGTGGGCGTAGGTCTTCGCGTGCGTGCGATTCGCCATCGCCTTCAACGAGCCGGTATGGTCGCGGTGCAGGTGCGTCAGGAGGATCTTCTTGATCGACGTCGGTTCGATGTGCTGTTGCGCGAGGTACTTCTCGATCGCGGCGTGGGCGCCGGGGAGCCCAGTGTCGATGAGGGTCCAGCTCGCGCCTTTGTCCTTCACGAGATAGACGTGGGTCGAGAAATCGGGGCTCGGGTCGACGCCGTCCACCTGGTGGATTCCGGGGAGGATCTCGGGCATACCGACGCACCGTAGGAACCGACGGATAAAGTCCGTTCGAGGGGGCGTCCCCCGGGCCCCGGACGGCCGTCCGAGCCCGGAAGGGGGGTGGGCCGAACGCTTCGGAAATCGCGGCGGTTTCTTATACCAGATGAACGCGGTCTCATACGATGTCGCGCCGACTCTTCGCCTACGCGTTCGTCGCCGTGCTGATCGTGTCGCTGTTCGCGGGCCTCGGGACCGTCGGCGCTCCCCCCGCGGCGTCGACCTCCCCGTTGGCCGTCGCGACGTCGACGACCCCCGCGACCGTGCACCCCGCCGCCAGCGAGATCGCGATCGGGACCTACAACGGCCTCGGAGACCCGACCACCGTCTTCTGTACCGGCAGCTGCTACACGTTCGAACAGCTCGGCGGGACCCCCGGCGAGAGCACGATCTACTTCTCCGTCGAGGACCTCGCCGCGGACCAGAGCGTCAACGTCACGATCAACGACCCGAACGCGACCCGGGACGGCCTCGTCAACCCCGTCCTCTCCGTCAACCTCGGGATCGACCCCACGACCCACGAGAACCTCACCCCCACGGACAACCACTTCTCCTACACGTTCCCCTCGGCCCTCGCCATCGGCGGGCTCTGGAACATCACCGCCTCGGCTCCGCTCGGCGGATTCACCTCCACCACGCTGACCGTGGAGACCTACTCGCTCGCCCTCGAGAGCGCTCCCGACTCCGACTCGGTGGTCGTCCCGGGAGAGAGCGTGAACGTCTCCTGGATCGCCACCGCGTCGTCCAACGGAGCGACGTACGGTCATCTGACGTCGCTGACGGCGACGGGGACCTACAACGGCACGGGCGAGAACCTGTTCAGCCCCGGCCTGCGGGCGCTGCCGACGAGCGGCGCGGGGACGTTCTCGTTCGTCGTGCCGGCGAACGCCACTCCGGACACCGAGATCTTCCTCGACGTGTGGGCCGTCGTCAACTCCTCCGGTACGATCGCCGAGAACGAGACCGCCCAGGTCGCGTTCTGGGTCGGTCAGCCCCAGATCGCCGCGATGAGCCTCTCCCCGAGCCCCGATTGCACGCGGGGGCTCGTCGACACCACGTTCACGAGCGGCGCCCCGGTCTACGTCTGCCTCTGGATCCGGGCGCACGTTCCGGCCGACAACACCCTCTACGTTCCCGGTCTCCACGTGACGATCGGCTTCTGGAACGGTACCCAGAACGTCACGCCGCTCGGCAGCCCACCGGCGACCCTCACAACGACCTCGAACGGTCCGCTCGAGTTCTCGTTCCTTCCGACCTCCCCGTTGTTCAGCTCGGAGTTCCGGTTCCCGTTCTACAACTCCGTGAACATCAGCGTGACCGACCCCGTCGCCACCGCGCCCGGCTACCTCGGCGCCTACGAGAACTACACGTTCTGGGTGATCCCGGCGGCCGCGACCGGGGCGGTCGAGGTCGTGCTCAACGCGGTCGACTACGATGTCGGCGCCACGGTGTCAGCGACCTGGACTCTCTCGAGCTCGAACGCGAGCGTCAGCGGCACCCTGGTCGCCACCCAATGGGTCCTCACGACCGGGGACGCGTTCGCGTCCACCGGTCCGATCTCCGCCGGAACCAACCAGACGGGGACGGTCCAGTTCGCTCTGCCGTCCACGTTCGTCGGACCGTTCGAGGTCTACGTCATCGCGACGAACTCCACCGGCGCGTTCCTGGGTGCCGCCGTCGGGCTCGCCGAGCAGCCGACGCTGCTCGTCAGCGCCGAGGGCAGCACGTACTTCTCGGCCGGCCAGACCCTGACGTTCCAGTCGTCGGTCGCGCCGACCGCTCTGCCGGGGACGACCCTCTACTACAACATCACCGGCGAGTGGTACAACCTGCTCCTGGGCGCCGAGACCGGGACCGGCGTTGTCGCGGTCGGCACGGTCCCCGCCTCGGGTGCCGTGTCGTTCACGGTCCCCTCCGCGAACCCCGCGCAGTTCTACTACGTGACCGTGTGGGCCCAGTCGACGACGAACGGGGTCTATGCCTGGAACACCAACCTGAACTACACGTTCGAGACGGGCTTCGCGGTCCTCCTCGGGGTCACGACGGCCTCGAGCTACTCGGACGGCAGCTACCAGCCCGGCCAGACGATCCAGGTCTCCTGGTCGCTGTCCCCGCTCGGGAAC
>JASHUL010000173.1 GCA_030039995.1 Thermoplasmata archaeon | reverse complement strand
GCGAGCACGGCGGCTCGCTGAGGGACGGGGCAGGGAGCCTTCTCCTTGAGCAGGGTGTACTTCGGCAAGCGGGCGAGCGCCTCGGCGAGCGTCGTCTCCCGCCGCGCGAGGAGGTCGAGCACGGCCGCCGCGGTCATGCCCCCGTCCCGCGCCAGCTGGAACCTCGGGAAGATCAGCCCGCCGTTCTCCTCGCCGCCGAAGACGGCCTTTCGGGCCTGGATCTCGTGCGTGACCGTCGGCGAGCCGACGCGAGTGTAGACCACCGTCCCACCGGCCGCCGTGACCGCGTCCTCGACGCTCTGGGACGCCGTGACCGGGGTAACGACGACCCCGCCGGGGTGCCGTCGCACGGCGTCCTCGGCGAGAAGCGTGAGGATCTCCTCGCCCGGCACGTACCGTCCGCTCCCGTCGACGAACACCGCGCGGTCCGCGTCCCCGTCGTGCGCGATCCCGAGGTCGGCCCCGACGGCGGGCACCACGCGACGGAGGTCGGCGAGGTTTTCTATCGTCGGTTCGGAGAGATGCCCCGGGAACGTGCCGTCGACCTGACCGTTCAGGGTGACGACGCGGCAGCCGAGCTGCCGCAGGAGCCGCGGGCTCGTGGGGACCGAGGCCCCGTTGCCGCAGTCGAGGACGACGTTCGGCCGGCGGGCGCGCACCCGGGCGGCGTCGACCTGATGGACGATGCCGTCGACGTAGAACTCGCCCCCGTCCGCCTGCATCGTGATCTCGCCGAGGCCATCGTACGCGGACCCGGCGACCCGTCCGGCCTCGACCGCGGCCTCGATCGCCTCCTCGGTCTCGCGCGTCGCCTCGAGGCCGTCTCCGGCGATGCACTTCAACCCGTTGAACTCGGGCGGATTGTGCGACGCCGTGACGATGACCGCCAGTTGGGCCCGAAGCCGCGGAACGTTGTACTGAATCGCCGGGGTCGGTAGGAGCCCGAGCTCGACGACCCGGTGGCCGGCGAGTGCGAGCGTCGCGCTGACGATCCGCGCGAACGCGGGGCTCGAGGTCCGGCCGTCCCACCCGACGAGGATCGGCACGCCCGGTCGGGTCACGCTCGCGATCGCGCTCGCGACCTGGGTGACGAACGGAGCGGTCAGCTCCTTCCCGACGACCTCGCGGATCCCGTTCGTTCCGAACAGTCGCATCGTCGTTCCTCGGAGGGCGGGGCGACGCCGGTGCGCGTATATTACGGGCAACCGTAAAGCCGCCGGACCGGCTCGCCCGACGTGGCGGACCCCCGATTCCTCGCCGACGAGATGGTCGGCCGTTTGGCGCGCTGGCTGCGCATGCTCGGGGCGGACACCACGTACGCCCGGGGATGGTCCGACGAGCAGATCGCCCGCGTCGCACGGGACGAAGGTCGGGTCGTCGTCACCCGGGACCGGGGGCTCGCCGCCCGATCGGAGCGGGCCGTTCTACTCACGAGCCCCCGGCTGGACGAGCAGATGCGCGAGATGTGGGTCGCCGTGCCCGAGCTCTCGCACGACCTCCGATTCGACCGGTGCACGCTCTGTAACGGCCGGCTCGCGCCGGCGACGGTCCCGTCCGGGGACCAGTCCGGGGTGCCGTGGGACCGGATCCGAGCGGGGTTGCCCGCGTACCGTTGCGCGGAGTGTGGTCATCTCTTCTGGGAGGGGACCCACACCGCCCAGGTCCGCCGACGCATGAGCGGTTGGACCGAGGGGAGCGACGCGTGAGGACCGTGCTCGTCGAGGTCTCCGGAGAGAGCCTCCCGTTGGCTCGCGCCGAGGCGGTCGCCGCCGCGGAAGCGATCGGGGGACAGCCCGGGCGGGACGGTCCCGAGTGGGGCCCGACGCTCGTATCGGTCGAGCTCCCGGACGGGAGGTCGGGCCGGGAGCTGGCCGACCGTCTCGGCCTCGCCCGCCGGGTGCTCGAACTTCGCGCGGAGCCCGCCGCCGTCGACGACGTGTGGCCGGAACTCGCGACGGGCTCGCGCAGTGCCGCGGTCCGGCGACTCGGTCGTCCGTCTTCCGGCAGCCAGGACGCCGGAGTGCTCGCCGCCGGCCGGGCGTTCGCCCGAGCGGGGGGACGGGTCGACCTGGAGCGTCCCGACCGCCGTCTCTGGCTCATCGGACAGGGCCCCGGGCGCGACGCGCTGTTCGAAGAGACCGCCGCGATCGACCGCCCGGCGGCCTCCGCTCGGCGCATGCCGACGCTTCCGTTCCAGCGGCCGGTCGCGCTGCCGCCGCGGCTCGCTCGGGCGGCGGCGAATCTCGCACGGATACGGCCCGGGGACCGGGTGCTCGACCCGTTCCTGGGGACCGGAGCGTTGCTCGCCGAGGCCGGGCTGCTCGGGGGGCGACTGTACGGGATCGACCGGGACCCGGCGATGGTGCGGGGGGCGCTGCGCAACCTCCGCCATCTCGGAGTCTCGGCCGAAGAGCTCGTGATCGGGGATGCGGGGACAGCCGAGCTCACCGACCCGGAGGGCAACTTCGACGCGATCCTCACCGACCCTCCGTACGGCCGTGCCTCAAGCACGGGAGGAGAAAGCGCGAGAGCGGTCGTCGAGAGAGTACTCCCCCGGTGGGCCGTCCGGGTTCGCCCGGGGGGGCGGGTCGTGCTGATCTCTCCCGGACCGGTCGCCCCGTTCAGGGACGGCTGGCGCGAACGGCTCGCCGTGCCGGTGCGGGTCCACCGAAGCCTGACCCGTCAGTTCTGCGTCTTCGAGCGCGCCCGCGAGGTCACGACCACGTCGGGAGGAACGTCTGGCTAGCGAAGCCGCCGGTGGACGGGGCGCAGAATTCATTCGCGGTGAAGTAGACGCTCACCTGGACCGCCGGTTCGGTGTTCGTGAACGTGAGCACGAGGTTCGCCGTGTTCTCGGTGGTCGTCCCGTTGATCGTGACGTACTCGCTCGACGGGAGGATGAATCCGGAGCCGACCTGGGTCACCGTGCCTCCCCAGGGAAGTTGGAGCGTCCAGGTCGA
>JASHUL010000172.1 GCA_030039995.1 Thermoplasmata archaeon | reverse complement strand
ACGACGTCCTGGTAGTGGGTCCGGTCGGGGTGGATCAGGTGGCACGGATGTCCGTTCATCCGCGCCGGAAAGCAAGAAGCGCCGCCGAACGTGCGGCCGCTCGCCTGAAAGCCGTCGATGCGAAGCCCCCGCCAACTGCCGACGAGGTCGACCTTGCGGAGCGCCGGGCCGTCGACCCGGACGTTCAGCGTGCCGGGATACGGCGCGTAGCCCAAGCGCTCGGTGAACTGCACGACGTACCCGGGCTGGCTGAGGTAGTAGCGGCCCTCGCCGAGTCCGGACGCGACCGTCCCGGGGAACGAGATCGTCGCGGGCCCTTCGAAGATGCGGTGGTACGCCCGGTACTCCGCGCGCAAGAGGGCCATCGCGGCCGGCGTCAGGAGCACGCGCTGGCGGCGCTGGGCGAGGGAACGGGTGATCAGCCCCCGCTTCTCGAGCGCGACCAGGTATCGGTCGGCGGCCTGCTGGCTCACCCCGATCCGTTCTCCGACCTCGCGGGAGGTGATGACGACCGGAGTCTGGTCGGCCCCGGCGAGGGCCAGCGACTTGAGCACCGCGAGGGTCTCGCCGGCCGGCCGGGGTCGGGCACGACCGGAGGGCCGGGGAGATCGGGGCACGGGCTCACGCCGACTTGGCGGCTCCGCCCTGGGGCGCATGGAGGGAGACGACGTTCGACCCACGGAGCACGACGCGTCCGAGATGTCGGGTCAACTCGGGGGTGGACTCTTCGGCGTCGTCGAGCACGAGGTTCATGTGCTCGTCCAGCCCGAGGAGCTTCCCGGTGATCTGCCGGGAGTCCTTCAAGAGGAGCGTCACCCGCTGCTGAACGACCCGTTCGAGCAAGTAGGTCGGCGCTTCCGGCATCGAGAGAATCACGGACCGTCCAAGATAGCGTTTGCCGCCGGCCGGAGCGTCGAGGCTAAGCCCGCTCGCGCGTCCGGAGCGGAAGATGGCGACGTCCCCAAGGATGTCGAAGGGCCTGGACGACGTCCTGGTCGGGCGCTCGTCGATCAGCTGGGTCGGAGGCGAGACCGGTGACCTCGTGTACCGGGGGTTCGACGTCCGGGACATCGTCCCGGGCCTTCCGTACGAGTCGGTGGTCCACCTCCTGCTCTTCGGCGAGCCCCCGTCGGCGGACCCGTCGCGGGAGGTCGGGCGGGAGCTCTCGGCCCGACGCACGGTCCCGCCCCCGATCGAACGGGTCGTGGACGCACTTCCGACCGGCATGCCGCCGCTCGACGCGCTGAGGACGATCCTCTCGTCACTCGGCACCGGCGCGTACGGCTACCCGCCGACCCGGGAAGAAGGGTTCGACCTCATCGCCCGGACCCCGGTGTTGTTGGCCCGGTACGTTCGTCGCTCCCGGGGGCTCCCGCCGATCCCTCCCCGAGCCGACCTGGGCCACGCCGCGAACTTCCTCTGGATGATGTTCGGTCAGCTCTCCGAGCCGCGGCACGTCGCCGCGCTCGAAGGGTATCTCGACCTGCTCGCGGACCACGGGATGAACGCCTCGACGTTCGCGCTGTGCGTCGCGATCTCGACCCAGTCCGACCTCGTCAGCGCCGCGACCGCGGCGCTCGGTACTCTCAAAGGGCCCGTGCACGGGGGCGCGCCGAGCCGGGTCTCGGACATGCTCGACGCGATCGGGTCCCCCGACCGGGCCGACGCCTGGATCCGGGAGCGGCTGGCCCGCAAGGAGGTCCTCTACGGGTTCGGCCACCGCGCCTACAAGACGGACGACCCGCGGGGGCTCGTCCTCCACCAGATCGCCCGGTCGGTCGCCGACCCGCACCGCCTCGCGCTCGCGGAAGCCGTGGAGGCGACCGCCCTCGCCGCGCTTCGCCGGGAGAAGCCGGGCGCCCGCCTCTACACGAACGTCGAGTACTACAGCGCGGTGGTGCTGGAGGGAATCGGGCTCCCCCGCGAGATGTTCACTCCGACGTTCGCGGTCGCCCGCACCGCCGGCTGGACGGCCCACGCGCTGGAGCAAGCGAGCGACAATCGGCTGATCCGGCCGGATGTCGAGTACGTCGGGCCGCCCAAGGGGCGGGTCTGGCCGCGGCCCCTACCCGGCCGCTAGATGCGGCGGCGAACGCGACCTACGACTGGCTCTTTTCGTCGCCCGCGTCCTTGTCGACGACCTTGAAGTCGGCGTCGACCGCGCCGGGGGCGCCCGAGCTCTCGTCCGTCGGCGGGACCGACGCGCCTTCGCCGTTCGGTGGGGCCTGCGCCGTCCCGCCGGGGGGCGGGGCCCCCGACGGGTAGAGCTTGCGGGCGACCGCGTGGAGCGTCGACGTGAGGTCGTCGGTCTTCGACCGGACGTCGGTGAGCGTCGCGTCCTTCGACCCCAGGGTCGCGCGGAGCGCCGCCACCTTCGACCGGATCGACTCCGCGTCGGCGCTCTCGATCTTGTCCTTGGCGTCGGCGAGGAGACGGTCCGCCTCGTAGGCGAGCGACTCCGCGTGGTTCTTCGCGTTCACGATCTCGGCCCGGGCCTTGTCGGCGTCGGCGAACTGCTCCGCCTGGTGGACCATCTTTTCGACCTCGTCCTTCGAGAGCTTGTTCGAGGCCGTGATCGCGATCCCCTGCTTGCGGCCGGAGGCCATGTCCTTCGCGGAGACGTTGAGCAGCCCGTTGGCATCGATGTCGAAGCTGACCTCGATCTGGGGCACGCCGCGCGGCGCGGGCGGGATCCCCGTCAGGAGGAAGCTGCCCAGCGCGACGTTGTCGTCGGCCATCGGCCGCTCCCCCTGGAAGATCTTGATCTCGACGGTCGACTGACTGTCGGACGCGGTCGTGAACGTCTGCGCCTTGTGGGTCGGGATCGTCGTGTTCCGCTCGATGAGGCGCGTGAACACGCCCCCCATCGTCTCGAGACCGAGCAACAGCGGCGTGACGTCGAGGAGGAGGACATCCTTCACCTCACCGGCGAGGACCCCACCCTGGATCGCCGCGCCCATCGCGACGCACTCCATCGGGTCGACGCCTCGCTCGATCGGTCGCCCGACCGCCGTCTCGAGGAACTTCTGGACGATCGGCATGCGGGTCGGGCCGCCGACCAGGACAATGCGGCTGATGTCGTCCTTCGACACCTTCGCGTCCTTCAGCGCCTGCTCCACGGGCGCCCGGCAGCGGTCGACGATCGGCCGGACCAGCTCCTCGAGCTTCGCGCGGGTGAGCGTCAGCGCGAGGTGTTTCGGGCCCTCGTGGGTCGCCGTGAGGAACGGCAAGTTGATCTGCGTCTCGAGGGTGGACGACAGCTCGATCTTCGCCTTCTCGGCCGCGTCGCGCACCCGCTGCATCGCCATCTTGTCCTTGCGGATGTCGACGCCGGACTCCTTCTGGAACTCGGCCGCGACCCACTCGGTCGTCGCCGCGTCCATATCGG
>JASHUL010000171.1 GCA_030039995.1 Thermoplasmata archaeon | reverse complement strand
ACCGGTCGTCTCCCGAACCGAGGTCGACGCGCGCGACCCGGCGTTCGGCACCCCGTCGAAGCCGGTCGGGCGGTTCTACTCGGCCGCCGAGGCGCGCCGGCTTCGAGGGAGGTCGGGGTGGGTGCTACGGCGGGATCCCCAACGCGGTGGCTGGCGTCGGGTCGTGGCGTCTCCGCGCCCCCGGAGCTGGCTCGAGGGCCCCGCGATCCGTCGGGCCCTCGACCTCGGGCTCGGCCGCCGGTGCGTCTTCGTCGTCGCGGGCGGTGGAGGCATCCCAGTGGTCCGGGACGGTCGCGGCGGTTGGAGCGGTGTCGACGCGGTGATCGACAAGGACCGTTCGGCCGCGCGAGTCGCCCGGACGCTCGGCTGCGCCACGCTGTTGATCGTCACGGACGTCCCGGGGGCCGCCGTCGGCTTCGGCGGCCGTCATCCCCGCTGGCTCGGGAGCCTTCGCGCCGCGGAACTCCGTGACTACCTTCGGGCCGGAGAGTTCGGCGTCGGCAGCATGGGACCGAAGGTGGAGTCGGTACTCGATTTCGTGGCCCACGGGGGCCGCCGCGCGATCATCACGGACACCCGGTCGATCCCGCGGGCGCTCGCGGGGCGAGCGGGCACGCGAGTGGAGCGGCGCCCACCGACGCGGCGACGACCGGTCAACTGAGGTTGACTGCGCGTTCATACCTTCGCGCTCGCCTCGTCGTGGCGAGGCGGGGATCATGCGAGCGTTCGTGATGGAAGGGATCGGCCGGGTCGCCGTGAAAGACAAGCCGGTGCCGGAACCGGGACCGACCGACGCGGTCGTACGGACCACGGCGGCGCTCATCTGCACCTCGGACTGCCACACCGTCCGCGGAGCGATCGGCGACCGCCACGACCTCACGCTCGGACACGAGTCGGTCGGCATCGTGTACCGGCTCGGGTCGGCGGTCACGGGGTTCCGCGAGGGTCAGCGGGTCGCGGTGAACGCGATCACTCCGTGCTACGTCTGCGACAACTGTCTTCGGGGATACCCGTCGCAGTGCACGCAGCCGCTCGGCGGCTGGAAGTTCGCGAACGTGCGCGACGGCGCGATGGCCGAGTACTTTCTGGTGAACCAAGCGATGGCCAACCTCGCCCCGATCCCGGACGCGGTGCCCGACGACCGGGCGGTCTACGCCTGCGACATGATGTCGACCGGTTTCATGGCGGCGGAACACGCGAACATCCCGCTGGGCGGGAGCGTGGCCGTCTTCGGCGGCGGCCCGGTCGGTCTGATGGCGGTCCAGGGCGCGAAGCTCCTGGGGGCCGGGGAGGTGATCGCGGTCGAAACGGTACCGGCCCGCCAGACCCTCGCCCGAAGGTTCGGCGCCGACGCGATCGTCGACTTCGCGAAAGTCGACCCGGTCGCGGAGATCCGACGCCGGACCGGGGGGGTCGGGGTGGACGCGTCGATCGAGGCGCTCGGAGCGGAGGAGACGTTCATGAACTGCATCCGAGCGACGCGGCCCGGGGGCACGATCTCGAACGTCGGCTACCACGGCGCGGGTGACTACGTCCGTATCCCCCGGCTCGACTGGGGCGTCGGAATGAACGACACGACGATCCGAACCGGACTTTGTCCGGGCGGACGGGAGCGGATGTCCCGGCTCCTCCGGTTCCTCGAGACCGGTCGCGTGGACCCGACGCCGATGACCACCCACCGGTTCCCGTTCGCCGACGTCGAGGCGGCGTTCCGGTTGATGGACCGGAAAGAGGACGGGATCATCAAGCCCCTCATCGAGTTCGCTCGGTGAACTGCCGGGCCCCCGGGACGACGGCGCCTCCCTCGGGGGCGCCGTCAATCTCGCTTCACGGGTCCTTCAAGCCTCCGGCCCGGCTACGTCCGGTCGGTGGGGGCGATGGGCGGACCGGAACCGGCGGAGGTCGAGGAGGACGCGACGTACCTCCAACTGCGGGATTTTACCCCGGTGATCGTCCACCGGACGCGGGCGCGAGACCGAGGGGAGGTCCTCCGATTCGTCCGTCACCTCACCGCCGATTCGATCGAGCTCCGGTACGGCTCTCCGATGCGCGAGGAGACCGTGGCGGAGGAGCTGCTCGGCCTCGCGACCCCGGACCCGCGGGTCTCCCTGGTGATGGAGACCGTGACCAGCGGGCCCCGAGTGGTCGGCACCGCCGAGTTCGTCCGGTACCGACACGAACCGTCCCGCGCGGAGGTCGCGTTCCTCATCGAAGACGACTTCCAAGGCCGGGGAGCGGCGACCGTCCTGCTGTACGAGCTCGCCCGGCGGGCGCGCGCGGACGGGGTCCGCTGGTTCACCGCGTTCGTGCTCCGGGAGAACGTCGCGATGTGCGACGTCTTCGTCCATTCCGGCTTCCCGTACCGGGTCGTGCGCGACGGACCCCAGTGGATCGTCGAGCTCGACATCGGCACCTCGAAACGGGAGGACGACCGCGAGGTCCCGAGCCGTACGGGACCGGCGATCGCGCCGTCGTGACGCGTCGGCGGCGGTCGTCTCACGCTTCCGCGAGGTCCTTCGGGTCCGGGCGCTCGTCGAGTCGGCGGCGAACGAGAGCGACCAGCGGTCCGGCACGCAAGGGGAGCGGCACGACGTCGAGCCCGCGGATCGAGTCGAGCAGCGGGTCCCGAGCTCCGACGACGACGAGCCGGTGTCCCGGCATCTCTCCCCGGGACCAGCGCCGGGCGGTGACGCAGTAGGACTCGTTGCAGGCGACGACGACCACCGGCCGAGCGCCCAGCTCGGCCGGTGTGAGGTCGTGGACGAGGCGGCACGGGATCCCTTCCGCGTGCAGCAGGTCGACGATCGATCGCCCGAGGCTCGGCGTCTCACCGACCACGACGACCTCGGCGGACGTCATCGTCCTCCCGGACCGAGACCGACACGGATAGTCGTCCCGTCAGTTGGAATTCACTCCCACTGCGCCGCGGCGGGCGTCGGCCCGAAGGCGACTTGAGGGGGCCGTCGTTGATGCGCCGATCGTACCGTGCCGCCCGACCTCCTCGACCGGCACCTCGCCGACCGTGTCTTTCAGGGCTTGCCGGTGGGGATCGCCCTGGTCGCCGCGCCGGGGACGATCGAATGGGCGAACCCGGCGTACTTCGCCACCACCGGTCGGCGAGGAGAGCTCGTCGGCACGGACTTCCACGAGATCCCGGAGGACGACGGGACGTGGTCCCCGACGATCCGCGCGGCGATGGACGAAGCCCTCGCGCACGGCACCTCGGCGACGTTCCGATCGGTCCGAGCCCGCCACCGAACCGAACGCGCCGGCATCTACCTCGACGTCGACATTCGCCCGCTGCTCGAGCGCCCGGACGAGCCTCGTCGGGCGCTCCTCGTCGTCCGCGATGTCTCCGATCGCGTCGGCGAGCACGAGCAGGCGGTGCTGTTCCGGCAGGCGTTCCTCAGCTCGACGAACGCGATGCAGCTGACCGACGCGCGCGGGATCATGGTCGACGTCAACCCGGCGTTCGAGCGGATCTACGGCTACTCCCGGGCCGAGTGCGTCGGCCGCAAGCCGAACCTCGTCCGCAGCCGCCACACGGGACCGGAGGTCTACGAACGGATGTGGCAGAACCTGCTCGACCCGACGCTCGGATACTGGTCCGGGGAGATCCTGAACCGGGACCGGATGGGACGCGAGCGCCCGGTGCTGCTGACGATCACCGCGATCCGCGACCCCTCGGGGACGGTGACCCACTACCTCGGGGTCGCCGTCGACCTGTCCGAGCAGCGGAGCTGGGAGCGGCGCGCGGCGCACGCCGATAAGCTCGCCTCGCTCGGCCAGCTCGCGGCGGGCGTCGCCCACGAGATCAACACACCGCTCGCGAACCTGATGCTCGTCACGGAGAGCCTACGGCGGAAGACCTCCGACCCGTGGGCCCTCACCCGACTCGACACCATGACCGACCAGATCGAGGTCGCGGCCCGCATCGTCCGGGGACTCCTGGACTTCGCCCGCCGGGAGGAGCCGAACCCCGTGGAACTCGACCTCGTCGCGGTCGTCCGGGAAGCGGTCGCGTTCCTGCGGGGCAAGCAGTCCGCGGACGTGGTCGTCGAAGAGTCGTACCCGGCCGAGCCCGTGCGGGTCCGGGGGGAGCGCGGGGCGCTGACCCAGGTCGTGACGAACCTCCTCAACAACGCGTACGACGCGATGCACGGCTCGGGTACGATCCGGGTCGTCGTGCGCCGACCGGGCGCCCGCTGCGAGGTCGAGGTCGTGGACAGCGGGCCGGGAATCCCGCCGGAACTGCTCCCCCGGATCTTCGAGCCGTTCTTCACCACGAAGCCCGAGGGCGAGGGCACGGGACTCGGGCTCGCAATCTCGCACGGGATCATCCAGTCGCATCACGGCGAGATCACGGTCCGCAACGTGCCCGGCGCGGGAGCGGGATTCCTCATCACCCTCCCCGTCGCCGCGGCGACGAGGTCGGACGCGCCTCGCCAGGAAGTCAACCCGGCTTGAGGGACCGTGCAAATACCCCGGCCCCGTCGTTGGGGTTGGGGATGCGTATGCCGAACGCCACCGAACCCGAGAGTCGCCGCCACGACCGTCACCGACCGACCGTCGCCCGTCGCCGCGTCCGCGGAGGAGGCCCCCGATGACGTTCATCGACGACCTGACGCTGGTCCTGGACCTCCTGATCCTCGTCACCGTCGCGGTCTTCTACACGGGGTTCTGCGTCTGGTTCGAAGCGCGCCGGCGGGACACGGAGCGCGCGGTCAGCCACCTCCAGGGCGGCGCCGCGATCCTCGGGCTGCTCGGCCTCGGGGTCGGCATCATCGCCGTGTGGGGGGAGACGACCTGGCCGATCCCGCCGTCGTTCGGCGGGTACGACCTGTTCTTCTTTGACGCCCTGTTCCTCCTCGCGCTGGTCCTGATCGCGTTCGCGGTGCTCGTGTGGCGGGGCCTCCCGACCCACTTCGCCGGGATCGTGGCCCTGGTCGCGGGGTCGGGGATCATCTACTACGGGGCTCGGGGGTACCTGGTCGGCCTGACGCTCGAACCGCTCGAGACGTTCCTGATGTACCTCGCGTTCGGTGCGGTCGGGATCCTCGCGCTCCCGGCGACGCTGTACCTCGATTGGTTCGTGGTCGGACCGGTGAACCCCAAGGCGTCCCCCCTCCCCTCGGGGCCCACGCCCGACTACCCCTGGGTCTGGCGGCTCCTCCTCGGGCTGTTCCTCCTGGCGGTGGTCCTGGCCGGCGTCGCGGCGGTGATCTACGGATTCACCTCCGCGTGGGCGCACCTCGCGTCGCCGCCCTGAGCTCGAGGCGCGATCGGAGCGAACCGTTTCCCACCCTCCGGGAGGGCCGGCGACCGGTCCCCCCGAGCCCTCCCGAAGGGAGCAAGCCGTAATCCTGCCCGAGCCGATGGCCTCGCCGTGCGACTGCTCGTCGTGGACGACGACCGAGTGTTCCGGGAGGAGCTCGCCGACCTCCTGCGCGACGACGGTCACGCGGTGACGGTCGAGGGCTCGGTCCCGAAAGCGGTCGAGCGCCTCGAGGCCGACGCGTACGACGTCGTCCTCACCGACCTCAAGATGCCGCGGCACAGCGGACTCGAGCTCCTGCGAGAGGTCCGGTCGCGATGGCCCCGCACGCTCGTCGTGATGATCACGGGGTTCGCGACGGTGGAGACCGCGCTCGACGCGATGAAGAGTGGCGCGTTCGACTACCTTCGAAAGCCGTTCCGGGTCGAGCAGGTCCGCGAGACCCTGCGCCTCGTCGCGCAGGAACGAGAATTCGACGCGCCCTCCGACGCGCAACGCGACCCGGTCCGCGAGGCGCAGAGCCTCGCCGCGGACGGTCGCTACGACGTCCTGTTCCTCGGTGACTCCGCGCCCGAAGCGACGCCCCACCTCACGGTCGCGCCGTTCGACCCGGCCGACCTCGCCGGGTTCACCGACCGGTGCACCCAGTTCGCGGCCGAGCACACCCACGCCGCGGTCGTGGTCGCGGGCGCCGAGCGGATGCTGGCGAGCCATCGACTCGAGGACGTGGTCGCGGCGCTGGGCCGGGTACGGGGAGCGCTCGAGGGCCGTGGCCCGTTCCGGGTCGGTTTCAACCCCCGACGGGTCGGACCGAGCGAAGCGCTCGCGCTCGGGGCTACGGTGACGGCCGAGGAGTCTCACCGCACGTTGGAGGCGTTCGCGAACCCGATCCGACGCCAGGTGCTCTCGCGGCTCGTCGACGGCCCGGCGTCCTTCGGAGAGGCGATGCGCGCGGCGGGGATCGACGACTCCCCGAAGCTCGCCTTTCACTTGCGCAAGCTGGTCGATGCGGGGCTCCTCCGGCACGAGAACGAGGAGTACCGGCTCACCCCCCGGGGCGAGGCCGCCGCCCGGTTGCTGCGGGACGCGATGTTCCTCCCGCCGGTCGACGAGCGGAGCAACCTCGCGTTCCCGCGGGGCCGACCGCGCAGCGCCGATTGACGCGCCGGAGCGGGGGCGGGCCGGACAGAGGTGCCGTCGTGGCCGAGAGGGGCCGGTCCGTGATGCCGGCCGGCCCGGATTACCTTCGGGACGTGGGCTCGGCCGGATTCGAACCGGCGACCTTCGCTGTGTGAGAGCGACGTCGTAACCGCTGGACCACGAGCCCGCCGCCCGGGCGAGGAGCCGGGTCACTTAAGGGTGTTAGAGCGGCCAGGCGAGGACCAGCGGCAGGAGGAGGCTCGCGGCGACCGTGAGGACGAGGCCGTTCGCGAGCGCGAGGCTTCCCGCGTCCGGGTCCCCGTAGCGAGTGACGAAGTAGAGCGTGGTGTCCATGGACGTCGCCCCGCCGAGCGCGGCGACGCCGCCTCCGCGCAGCCGCCGCCCGACGTACGGGGAGAGCAGCATCGTCAGGTCTTCCCGGAGGAAATTCGTGAGGAACGCGAGAAGCCCGAGCACGGCCCCGAGCCGGGCCGCGACCAGCGGCCCGGCGAGCGAATAGAAGCCGAACGCGAGCGTCGTCGCCAGCGCGGCACCGGGCGCGAGGCGGTCGACGAACACGAACAGCGCCGCCGCCCCGAACGCCGCCCCGGCCGCTGCGGTCAGCGGGCGCCAGAGCCCGCGGAGCGCGGCGACCTCGAGATGGACGTCGAATCCGACCAGCGCGAGGAGCACGTAGAGGACCGCGGGGATCCCCGGCCCGGTCGGCACCGCGACCGCCCGTCCGAGCGCGAAGCCGACCAAGAGCGCCCCGAGCAGCGCGAGGCTCAGGGTCGCTCGGGGGCCGGTCGTCGGCGCCGGGGCACCGGTCGCGGGCTCGGGAACGAGCCGTGCGATCGCGAGATAGAGCCCCGCGGTGAGCCCGAGGATCACGAGGGCGAAGGCCACGGCGACCGGGATCGTTCCGGCGAGCGCCGTCCACGCGACGGCGTCAAGCGAAGCACCCAAAAGACCCACGAGCACGACGACCGTGGCCAGGGTCGCGCGACCGACCCAAGGCGACCGGACCCGGACGACCCGTCCGACAGCAAAACCGGCCGCGAAGGCGACGTACAGCCACGGGTCGAACGTCACGGGAGCGTCAGCCGCTCCACGCCGGCAGCGCGGACGGGCGACGCCGCGCGGTCCGGGGGCCCAGCCAGACGGTCTCGTCCCGGTGCGCCCCGTACCCGACGTACTCGACCGGCACGCCGGTTTCGTCCTCGATGAACTCGAGGAAGCGACGCAGCTCGCCGGGGAGCGCCGCGGCCCCTTCGCGCCGTACCCGCTCCGTCCGCCGCGCGTGGAACTCCGGCCAGCCGGGACGTTCGTCGTACACCGGCTCGGCGCTCGCGAGTTCGTCCGCGCTGGTCGGCGGCCCGTCGCGCACGACCGTACCGTCGGGCATACGATATGCCGTGCAGACCGGCACATCGCCGATCCCTCCGAGGACGTCGACCTTCGTGATCGCGAGGGACGTGAGGCCGTTCAGGCGCGCGACGTAGCGGAGCAGGACGAGGTCGAGCCAACCGCACCGGCGTGGGCGCCCGGTCGTCGCGCCGCGTTCCCCGCCCACGCGTCGGAGATACTCGCCGCGCTCCCCCGAGTCTTCGGTCGGGAACGGTCCGGCGCCGACGCGCGTGCAGTACGCTTTCGCGACCCCGACGACCTCGTCCAGCGCCGTCGGCGGGATCCCACTGCCCACGAGCGCCCCGGCGCTCGTCGGATGCGAGCTCGTCACGTACGGGTACGTTCCGAAGTCCACATCGAGGAGCGCGCTCTGCGCGCCTTCGAGCAACACGTTCTCCCCGCGGGCGATGACGTCCCACAGGAGGGGTTCGGTCGTACGTACCATCGGCGCGAGCCGAGCGCCGACCTCCGTGAGCTGTCCCGCCAGTTCCTCAATCGGGGGGACTCCCGCGAGGTGGCCCTTGGTCGCGTACAAGAGCTCGAGCCGCTCGCGCAGCACCGCCGGACGGCTCAGTTCGCCGACCCGGAGCCCGAACCGGCCCGCCCGGTCCGCGTACGCCGGTCCGATCCCGCTCTTGGTGGTGCCGAGCGACGCCTCGGGGCGATGACGACCGCGAAGCTCGTCCTCCCAGATGTCCTCGAGCTCGTGCAACCGCAGGAGGACATGCGCCCGGTCCGAGATCAACACCTCGCCCCGAAGTAGGCCGCGCTCGCGGAGCCCGTTCAGCTCCTCCTCGAACTTGAACGGCTGGATCACCATGCCGGGCCCACTGATCCCCGTCACTCCGTGACGGAGTACGCCGCAGGCGAGCTGGTGGAGCACCACGGGGCCCTCCGGAAGGACGACCGTGTGTCCGGTGTTCGGCCCGCCGGCGCTCCGCACCACGTACCGGGCGGACGCCGCAAGGAAGTCCGCGATCTTCCCCTTGGCCTCGTCGCCGAACTGCGCTCCGACCACCACTCGTACGGTCATCGCCGCGCCCGGGGCCGAGGGAGACGAACGGATAGAAGGCGGTTGTGGCCGCGGACGACCGCGGCCCCCCGAACCGCGCGCCGGCGACGCACGGCGACGACAACGGTAAAGAGGGGGGCGCAGGTCGGCGGCGGAATGGTGGCGCACCGGGTGCGCACGGTCGAGATCTCCGGGATTCGAAGGATGTTCGAGACCGCCCCCCCGCACGCGATCAACCTCGGGCTCGGCGAGCCGGACTTCGACCCGCCGCGGGAGGTGGTCGACGCGATCTGCGAGGCCGTGCGGAACGGCATGAACCACTACGGCCCCTCGGCCGGGCTCGCGACCCTGCGCGACAAGGTCGCCGAACGGTACCGCGACCGCGACCCGACCACCGCGCGGGAGAACGTCCTGATCACCGGTAGCGGTTCGGAAGGCCTGATGGCCGTCGCGATGACGCTCTACAACCCGGGCGACGAGGTGCTCGTCCCCAATCCCGGCTTCGTGCTCTACGCCCCGCACGCCCGGCTGATGGGGGCGACGCCCGTCCCGTATTCGCTGCTCGAGCGGAACCGGTTCGTGCCGGACGTGGGAGAGCTCGAGCGGCTGGTCACGCGCCGCACGCGGGCGATCGTCGTCAACAGTCCCTCGAACCCGACCGGGGGCGTCTTCCCGGCGAAGGTGGTCGACGCGATCGTCGAGCTCGCCGACCGACATCGACTGACGATCGTTTCGGACGAGGTGTACGAGGAGATCGTCTACGACCGTTCGTTCGCGTCGTTCTGGGGCCGCTCGCCGAGGGTCGTCGTCGTGAACTCGTTCTCGAAGACGCTCGCGATGACCGGCTGGCGGATCGGGTACTTGGTCGCGCCGACGGCCCTCGCGCCGGACCTCAACAAGATGCACTACCACATCATGGCCTGCCCGCCGACGCCGGCGCAGGTCGGCGCCCTGGCCGGACTGACGTCGAGCGGGAAGGCGGTGCGTGCGATGACTCGGGAGTTCCGGGCCCGTCGGGACCTCGTGGTCCGCCTCCTCCGTCGGATCCCGGGGGTCGAGGTGATCCCTCCGTCCGGAGCCTTCTACGCGTTCCCGCAGTTCGACTGGCTGCCCTCGACGTCCGAGATCGCGCTCGCGCTCGTCCAGCG